>CALBXO010000866.1 GCA_937890335.1 uncultured Pseudomonadota bacterium
GGTGGTGGCAACAACGGCGGCGGGAACAACGGCGGCGGCAACAATGGCGGCGGCAACAACGGCGGCGGCAACAACGGCGGCGGCGACGACTTCGGCGAAGTCTGCCAGAGCAACGGCGAGTGCAACCGCAACGTCTGCCTGTTCAACGGCGACGTGGACTTCGGCTACTGCTCCGCGCCGTGCGAGTCCTTCACGGACTGCCCGACCTTCTGGGACTGCGAGGAAGTCGGCAACGGCTCCGGCACCTTCTGCGTCCAGGACTGATTCCTGCTCGCAAGAACGTACAGCGGGGACCCCAGGGTCCCCGCTGTACGTTCTTGCCTTGTCTGGCCGGTCAGCCAGCGTCAGTCGGCGAACCCGTCGGGGATGCGTGTCGGCAGATGCAGGGTGAACTCCGTGTACTCGTCCAAGGATGTGTCTACGGAGAGCTCGCCCTGGTGCCCATTGACGATGATGTCATAGGACAATGACAGCCCCAGCCCGGTGCCCTGACCGGCGGGCTTGGTCGTGAAGAACGGGTTGAAGACATTGGCCTGTACTTCGCGCGACATGCCGGTCCCGTTGTCGCGGATGCGGATCACGAGCCAGTCCGCCTCCCGGCGGGTGAACAGCCACAGCGCCGGCTCAAAGTCGTCCCCGCGCGACCTTCGCTTCTCGTTCATCGCGTAGCATGCATTGTCCACGATGTTGATGACGACGCGCTGCAAATCCGACCGCGACAGCACGATGTTTCCAGCGTCTGGATCGAGCTCGTGGCGTACCGCGACTGGGCCGTCGATCTGCTTGGCGCTGCCGTCGACGCCGAGCTTGGCTGCACGCATCAGCAGATCGTTGATGGCTACGGATTCCCGATCCGTGGAGCTCTTGCCGGCGTGGTCGAGCATGTTCCGGATAATGTTGGACGCGCGGGTCCCGTGGTCGTGGATCTTGGAGCTGTTCAGCCGCAGATCGTCGAGCAGCTCGCGCACGTCATCTGGACCCGCTGCTTGTCCAGTTTCGGCCGACGTGATCTCTGCCAGCTCGTCCACCAGCTCCATGGCAACGGCCGAAAAGTTGTTGATGAAATTGAGGGGGTTGCGGAGTTCGTGGGCGATCCCGGCGGTCAGCGAGCCGAGAGATGCGAGCTTCTCATGGACGATGATCTGCTTTTGCATCGTACGGATCTTCTCCAACGATGTGCGCAGCTCGGTGTTGGCGAACTCCAACTCCTTGGTGCGCGTCGCGACATTGCCCTCGAGATTCTCTACGAGCTGCGCGTTCTGGATGCTGATGGCCGCCTGGGTCCCCAGCAGATCAACGACCTGGCTGCGCGCGGTGTCGAACGCGCCGGACGCCAGGTCATTCTCCAGGTAGATGATGCCCAGCGTGGTGCCAAGGTGGCTGATGGGCGTGCACAGCACGCTCAGGGTCGTCGCCCGGCGCAGCCTGATGTCTCCCTCGAACCGCGGGTCGCGGGTGGCATCGGCGAGTATGATCCGCTCGCCGGTGCGCGCCACGAACTGAACAATGCGCACGGGCAACACCGATTGGGCGCGCAGCGGAGTGTCTCCGTCCAGGACCGGCGCACCCTCGGCGTCTTCAGAAGCGGCGATGACATGGACGCGCGCGGCGTTTTCGAGCACCAGGAATCCACGTGTCGCGCCGGCGTTCTGGACCAGTACGCGCACGATGGTGTCCAGCACGGAGCTCAGTCGCGTGTGTCGGCTCAGCGCCTGGTGTGTCCGGGCGAGGGTTTCGATGTCGAGCCCGGCGTTGGTCTCGCCGGCTGTCGTCGTAGCGCCTCCAAACGTCACGTCGCCAAGTCGGGGACGGATCGCCCTTCTGTAGCCAGATGTCAGGAGGTCGTCAAACTCGCTTTCCAGCTGCTGCGCCATGGCGGCAGCGCCCCAGTTTTGCCAGCCGTAGTGCGCCTCCATGAGGTAGCCGCGCGAGATCGTCGTCCTGGACTCGCGGCGGTGAAACCGTCCCGCAAGCTCGTTCGCGAGGGCCTCGTCTCCCGTGGAGGCGACGCTTCGTGCGGCACGAATCGCGTCGTCGTAACGCTCCATCGCGCCAAGCGTGTCCCCCTGGACACCGAGCAGCTCGGCCTCCAGAAGCGCCACGCGGTGACCGTGGTTGTCCGGCGCCGCCTCGGCGAATGGAAGGAGCTGCCCGAGCCGGCCCTGGGCGCGTGCCGTCAGCGCAGCGCGCCTGTCCGGGGCGAGGCGTGTCGTGGCGATCGCGGCCAGCGCGTCGTAGAACAGGAAAATGGGCAAATGGACGGTGGCGACGGCGCCGTCCTGGTAGGCCTCTCCCTCGTCGGCGATGGACAGGGCCTGCTCGGGTTGACCGAACAGGAAGCGGACCGCCATCCGGGCGAGTGTGGTGAGGAACAACGCGCCGCGAAACCCGATGGCTGCGAGGGACTCCCAGGTCTCGGCCTCGGCGTAGCTGGCCCCGTCCAGTCGAGCCGGGTTCTCAGACCGACCGCGCAGGCAGGCCACCCATCGAACGAACGGGCGGTGGCACTCCCGCGCCGCCTCCTGCTGAAACCTGTCGATGCCCTCCCCGTAGACCTGCATGCCCTCGGCGACCTCGGCGAGCGGACGCCCGCTGTACAGGTTCATGATTCCCTGGTTGTGGCCCGCCCAGCAGGCGTACTCAAGATCTCCGCTCTGGACGCCCAGCTCGTAGACGCGGGCCAGCGCGTCCGCCGACACCGAGAACGGGTCTTTGAACGCGCGTGTGTGGGTGTTCCAGATGTGGAGGACGCGGGTGTGCAGGCTGGCGTCGGGCCACCGTCCGAGCATCGCCGTGGCGGCCTTGCCGATGGAGTAGGAGAGATCAAGATGGCCGCCCGCCGCCAGCGCCAGCGCCAGTACGACCAAGCCGTAGGGTGATTCCTTCGACGCCCCGTCACGGATCGTGCTGCCGACGAGTTCAAACGCGATCAGCGGCAGGAGGTTCGGCGTGGAAACGTAGGCCGCTGACGTGATGCCGACCAGAATTCGCCGTGACGCCCGCGTCGCCGGATTTGTGACCTCGGGAACCGCGATGAGCGCATCGACACCCAGCGTCATCACGGCCTCGACTACCACGCCGGCGGCGGCAGCAACGTCGTCGCCGGTGGGCGCCGTTGGCAGGGACACTCCGAGGACTTTCAGGGTGGCGAGCGCCGCAGCGACGCCGTCCAGATGTTCGTTTCGGGAGACGAAGGCCCGCACGCGGATCTCGCGCCCTCGCGTTTGATCAAGAAGGTCGGTCGCGCGACGTTCGATGGCGCTGACGCGGGCCTCCATGGCGTCGTGGTTGCTGGAAAGATAGGAGGCTTCCGCCGCGGCGACGTGGAGATCCAGCGTCTGCCGGTAATCGGTCTCCCACGAACTGTCCGGAAGCAGCTGAAGCGACTGCGTCAGGTAGCTATGCGCCAGGTCATAGGCGGCGCAGCGAAGCGCTCGGAGGCCGGCGCGTGTGTTCAGCGCGATCAGCCGTTGAATCGCCACGTCGTCGTGCTCGGCACCGGCGCCGAGGCCCGCGTTGAGGTGCTGAACCACCTCAAAGAGGCGCGCGTCGAGGGCCTGCTCGTCGAGCTCGTCCAGCAGGTGCTGGCCCATCTTCCATCGTGATTGGGCGAGTCGCTCGCCAACCAGAGCGGTGGCTGCCGCGGTCTGGACGCGGTCATGGCTGAACCCGAGGACAAAGTCGGGGATCTGCTCATCGGTTTGATCCAGGCCGCCGTTGAAGTAATAGCCCTCGTCCTGCGGCGCGATGAGGCCAGCGTGAAGGGCGGGCGTGAGCGCCTGCAGCGTCTGGGCGCGGCTCCACCCACACACCGCCGCGACGAGCGATACCGGGAAGGTCGTGCCAGCCCGCGCCGCGATGGCCAGCGCCTCCACAGACCGCTGGGGCAGCGCATCCAGGTGGGTCAGCATGTAGCTGACTACGTTTTCCGTGTGTGCGCGCGCCCGTATCTGGTCCGCCTCCCACACCCACGCGGTCGTGTCCGTATCAACGTGGAGGAGCCCCTCGGACGCCAGGGATTCCAGGAAGCGATGCACGTAGAAGGGATTGCCCTGCGTCTTGTCGTGGACGAGCTGCGCCAGCTCGGCCATCTCCGGATCGTCCCGTCCAACCGTCTCTCGCACGAGCGCTACGACGCTCTCGGGCCCCAACGCGGTCAGGCGGAGGGTTGTGGGGACGACCCCGAGTTTGCGCGTTCTCGCGAGCGCTGTCGCGAGCGGATGCGAGGAGACCACCTCATCGGCGCGGTAGGCGCCCACCACGAGCGTGAAACCCAGACTCGTGTCGAGCAGCAAGCTCTCCAGCAGTCGCAGAGACCCAGCGTCGGACCATTGGAGATCGTCCAGGAAGAGCACCAGCGGCTGGCCTGGTGTCGCCATTGCGCCGAGGGCCGCGATGAGAACCCGCCGGGTGCGGTTTTCGGCCTCCACGGGGGAAAGGGCGGGCTGTGGCGTGGCCGCGCCGAGGAGCAACGCGGCGTTGGGGACCAGCTCCAACAGCGCGTCGCCGTGCTCGCCCACCGCCGTCGCCAGTCGCTGCGTAGCTTCGGCGAGGGCTTCGTCGTCCTGGGCCAGCACCCGCTCCACGTAGTCGGCGTACAAGGTGCGGATGGCGTTGTACGGCTGGTCCTGCCCAAACTGGTTGACCTTGGCGGACAGGAAGGTGGCGCCGGTGGCGCTCGCGATCTGGTGCAGCTCACCGACGAGCGCGGTTTTTCCCACGCCCGGATCTCCGGAGATGAACAGGGTCTCGAATCCGCCCGCGCAGGCGGTGGCGAACGCTCTGCCGAGCCGCGCCATCTCCGACTCCCTTCCGTAGAGTCGCTCAGGAATGATGAGGGATTGCCCAAACTGGCGCAGGTTGGGCTCAAAACGAGCGACATGCCCCGAGGCCATGAGCTCGTCGACGCAGCGCGACAGGTCGTGGGCCACGCCGGCGGCGCTCTGGTAGCGGTCCTCCGGGCGCTTGGCGAGAAGCCCCATCACGATCTGCGAGACCACCGGTGGGATGCTCGGGTCTACCTCGGTTGGCTGCGGGGGCGTGCGCGCGATCTGGGCGTGCACCAGTTCGAGCGGGTCCATGCTCGGGAACGGCGGCCGATGGCACAGCAACCAGTACAATGTCGCGCCCAGCGTGTAGAGGTCCGCGCGATGGTCAATGCCGCGGTTCATCCTACCGGTCTGCTCCGGCGCCATGAACGCGGGCGTGCCCTCAAAACTGCTGGTCCCGCCTCGCTCGCGGCGGACGACGCTGGAGATTCCAAAGTCGATCAGCTTGACGGTCCCGGTCTCCCGGTTCAGGACGATGTTTGCGGGGGTCGCGTCCTTGTGGACCACGCCAAGCTCGTGCAGGTGGTGCAGCGCGTGCGCGGCCGCTGTGCCGATCTCCAGCGCAGACTGCAGCGTGGGCCTGTGCTCCCGGAAGAGCACATTGAGCGACGTGGACCCGCAGTCCTCCATTTCGATCAGCGGCACTCCTTCCTGGATCGCAAAGCGCAGCGCCTCCACCACATAGGGGCAGCCTGCCGCGCGCTGAATCTCGTACTCGCGTCGGAAGCGCGCCATGGTCGCGGGCAGAGGGTAGGCGCCCCGCAGCTCCTTGAGCACGACGGCCCGACCGTCCTCCGCGCGCACAGCGCGGGACAGAACGCTGCGCTCGCCCTGGTGGATCTTCTGCTTGTTGAAGTGCGTCATCGACGTGTCTGGCGCAGCTTGGCGGTTGGTTTCACCGCGGCGCCCTGCCGAAGTGGAGGAACGTGTGATGTATGGGCTGTCGCATTTGTACCCGCGGACTCATGGTTGGGGCAATGGCGGGTGGTCAAACCCGTTGCCGTCCGCGTCGATGTAGATCGGATTGGTAAACGCGAAGGCCCGCGCGCCGCGATCGTGAACGATGGGGAACATCGTCCGGGCGTTGGGGCCCACGGAGCGAACGAGGACGACGAGGTACGCGTCGCCGTCCACGGGAATCGTCACCTCTACCGTGGACTCCTTGGCGCGGTGGGCGCGCGAGCCCTCCTCCACGATCTCCTCGCGGTCGGGACCCCAGGGAAGCAGCAGGCTGTAGCTGGGGGCAACCGCGGTGGAGTCGGGCACGCCCGGCTCGGTCTCAATGCCGCTCGTCACATTGGTGTAGATCTCGACGGTGTCGACGTCCATCCACGCTGGGGCTCGAACTGTGATGAGCGCGGTGACGCTGTCCGACGCCGCGCGTACCGTCTCTCCAAGTCCCGCAGTGCGCCCCTGGCCCGCCCGCACGACGACGTCCACGAAGGGCCCGGAGGTCCCCACCGCTGCGCCCTGGTTCAGCGCGACCGCGAAGGCCTCTTCGTCAAAGCTGCCGGGCGTGTCCGTGTCGGGACCGATGCGAACCCAGGTGTGGGGCGACTCGGACTCGGTTTTATACAGCCGGTGTGTGTCCGTCACGCCAGTGCCCGTGGGAGTGAATCCCCGACCGAGCATCTGGAGCCACCAGCGGAATCGCTCCCAGAACCGGCTCATCCGGTAGCTGTTGAGCAGCTCGAACGCGGTGAAGGTGTCGGTCCACAGGCCCGTGTCGCCGGTCTCGGGATCGGCGATGGTGGGTGCCAGCCGGAATGACTCCGGATCCGCCAGGCTTGTGCCCCGCAGCGGATCGGCGCGCAGGGCCGTGATGAGGCCGCTGGCCTCCGGATGATTGACCTGGATGACCTGCTCCCCGGGCTGGTCTCGGAACCAGCTGAAGATCTCCGCGGGCGATTTCCCATGGCCTCCTGCCCCGCCCCAATCGAGCGCGCCGCCGTTGGGCGAGATCGGGTCATAGGCGACAGGGAAGCCGTTGTAGTGACCGTAGTTCGCGGTGGTGACTTCCTCGCCCACGACGGTGCTGATCTCGTCCTCCAGTCCGAGGGCGGCCACCGTGGGCCCAAAGTCCGTGACGACATCGTGGTCCGTGGACACCAGGACATCCACGCCAGCGGCGGCGTGGCCCAGCACGCGAGCGTGGTGTCCCACCGACGAGTCGAGCGACCGGACGCCGTGCACATGGAGGTCCGCGGTCACCCAACCCGCTGGATGGACCACCCGTGCGATCTCGGCGTTCAGGTCCAGCCAATCGCTGGCGACCAGCACCGGGAAGCCGCCGTCCGAGTTGGCGTTGGGTGGCCAGACGGAGGAGGAAAGTCCGCGGCTGACGACCACGCGGTAACTCCCATCTTCCAGTGGCACGGTCGCGGCCCCGTCGGCGCCAGCGTAGGCGATGCGCGCGATGTCCGGATGGGGTAGTGCGTCCGTGTCCACATCGGCGTCCAGACTCGACAGCGGGCGCTCGCAGGGACCGGGATCGCACAGGACCACGACCTTGGCTGGCGTTGGGGTGCCATCGGGCCGCGACACCGCAACTCGGATTCCTCCCGTCTGGCCCAATCCCAGGACGACGGGTGTGCGGCCGCCGGCGGGGACCGTGACGTTGGCCATGGCGAGCGACGTGCCGTTGTGCGCGCGCACTTCGTAGTCGCCCGGGGGCAGCGTCATGGAGAAAGCGCCCTCAGCGTCCGCAATCGCGTGATTCCACGCGCGTCGGTCACGCACCGCCACAACCGACACCCGTTCGTTCGCATCTGGCTCCTCGGAGACCACGACTCCCTCGAGCGTTCCTGTCTCCGGGAGGCGTTGGCGGTACACCCGGTCGATCAGGGACGACACCGAGCCGGTGCCCTGCACGTGCGTGTAGACCACGCGATCAACCTCGCCGGGGCCGAGGTGCAGGAGGCCAGGCCAGTTCTCGATGGCCTGCGGGTTGGCCAGCAGTACAGGCAGGATGTCGCCCAGGCGGTGCATCGCCAGCGCGAGGCCGACGATGGTCAGGTAGCTGCCTCCCGTCGGGATCGGACTGACCTCGGACAGCATTGGGTCCACCTCCGGCACGAAAGCGTAGCTGGATTGCGCGCCGGCGAAGGCGAGGAATGGCAGCGGGTCCGCGCGGAATACCCCGTCGCTCACGGGCTGGTAGCCAAAGCCCTTCCGGGTGCTGAGCGGGTTGAAATAGGCGACGTCGCCGCCGGTATCAATCACGTGTCCCACGGCCAGATGCATCTCCGCGTCCGCATCATTTCGCAGCGCGGTCACCACGGTGAGCTCCGGCGCGTCGGCTGCGAGCACGTAGTACACGGTCGCCGTGGCGGGGATGGGGGCGTTGGGGTCCAGCGGGATCTCGAGCTCGAGTCCGCGCAGGAGGTCCCGCGCCTGCGACTCGATGGCCACAAAGTCGTGTATCGCCAGGTCGCCGGTGACCGCGAGGACTGGGCCCGCAGAGGTAGACAGCACCTCGAATGACTGTGGCCTGAGGGTGCGACCGGCGTTGATCAGGAGGCAGGTCTCGCCGGTGACGTCGGGGGCAAAGCCGTCCGGCGTGCGCAGCGCGGAGTCCACAATGGTCCCGCCGTACGGGCAGGGGCCCATGGCGCGCCGGCCAGCCTGGACCACGAACCGAGCGTGGTCGTTCTCCAACACCCAGTCCCCGAGCTGCCCCGCGGCCACCTCCCCCGTGAGAAGGTCCGCGTCGGTGGCCTGGAAGATCCGCGGCACCGATTGCCCGGGCTGGAGGAAGGGCGCCAGGTCTACGCGGACAATCTCTCCGGCCATTGGGCGCGGCACATCCGGCACGTCGCCGCCGTCGCCGTCGGAATCAGCAGTGTCGGCACCGTCCGCCAGTTCCGCTGTGTCGGGTGATGGGTTGCCGTCGCTGGGAACATCGCCGGCGTCCGCGCCGGCCAGGGGCTGGGTCCGGACGGGATCGTCGCCGCAGCCACCGCAACATAGGAGGAGGAAGAGAAAAAAACGCATGAATGAGAGATAGCATTGAGTGCGCGGCCGCGCATCCAGCGCGTGCATTCTGCCGCGTCCCGAGGCCGCGACGCACTCGGCGGTTGCCTCCACAGCTGCTCCTGCGGCACGGTCGGGGCCATGAACCCGACAATCCCGCGCCCACAGCCCGGTGAGCCCATGGACGCCGCCTGCCCCCGCAACAGGGTGGGCCGCCACCCAGTGGGTTCGTCATGAGAGTGGTGGTCTGCGGCGCGGGTGCCGTGGGTGGCAGTATTGGGGGCCTGCTCTGGGCGAGCGGCGTCGACACGGTATTGGTAGCACGTGGAGAGCACGGACTGGCGTTGCAGCGCGAAGGCCTCCGACTGTTGCGCCCAGGCTCGACACAGACGCTTGCGGTTCCCACGGTCCAACGCGTGGACGAGCTCAACTGGGCGGAGGACGATCTCGTCGTGATGGCGACCAAAGTTCAGGACGCGCCGGCGCTGCTGGATGACCTGGCGGCGGTGGCGCCTGCGGGCGCGTCGATGGTGTGCGCGCAGAACGGCCTGGCGGGTGAACCCATGGCTGCCCGACGTGGGTTTGCGACGCTGGGAATGATGGTGTGGCTCCCGGCCACGCACCTCGTCCCGGGCGAGGTGCGTCTCCACTCGTTTCCCAGCGCCGGGATTCTCGACGTGGGAGCGTGGCCGGCGGGCGACAGCTCGGTGGCAACGCAGTTTGCGGCGATGTTACGGGCCGCGGGTTTCGACGCGCAGGCGCGTCCGGACATCGTGGCATGGAAGCGCCGGAAGCTGGTCAGCAACGCGGTCGGCATCCTCCACGCGCTCGTGAATGGCCCTTTTGACGGGCTCGCCCGCGCACTGGCCGACGAGGCTGCGGCCGCTTTCTCGGCGTCTGGCGCCGACGTCGTCAGTGACGAGACGTTTACCGCGCGCGTCGCCGGCCTTGAGCAGCTTGAGATCGACGGCCTCAGGCGGGAAGGGGGCTCTGCCTGGCAAGCCCTGGTGCGTGGCCGCAGCTCAGAGGCGCACTACCTCTGCTGCGAGATTACTCTCCTCGGCGCCCTTCACGATGTGGACACGCCAGTGGCGCGGGCCGTGCAAAAGGCCGCCGCACGTCTGGACCGCGCAGGCTGCGGTGCACGAGCCCTCTCCGCGGCCGCCATCTGGGAGCTCGTTGGCCGCGGCACCCCTCCGACCCCGTAGTCCGCCGGCGGTGCGGACCTCCGTTCTGGACCGGGGTGCTGTGGCGTGGGCGCCTCGGAGTGCGTCATGCGCGCCGGGGACATGAGTTCCCACCGTGGCTGGCCTCCCAGGCCCGGCGCCGCGCGCAGCTCGCCGGTGACGAGGTGCGCGAGCCAGCCCTTCTTTGGCCCAGCCCTTGCGATGGATCCCTGCGGCTGCGATCCAAGTGGGAGACAAGGCGATGCTGCGTGGCGCCTGTGTGTTGGTTCTGTGTTTGCTGGTGGGCTGCGCGCTGCCCACCGGTGAGCTGAACATCGAGGACGACGACGAGCGACGGCTCGAGGGTCCCGCCTGTCACGGGCCGGAAGACTGTCCGCTCGGGTTGGCCTGCCTGTCCGAGACCTGCGTGCAGCGCTGCGAGACGGACGCCGACTGCGCCCACAACTACGCGTGCTATGCCTACCATGGAGGTGGTGGCGTGTGTTTCCCGCCGTCGGAGGCGACGGCGCCCATTCGGGATGATGGACCTGCGGACTCAGGCCCCGATCCGGACCCAGGAAAGGGAGAGCCCGAGTCCTCGCAGGGGCTCCCGTGCGCCGTCGATACCGCCATCGCTACCCATTGTCGCCACTGCCACAACTCCGAGCCCACCTTTGGCGCTCCGATGCCACTGGTGTCCCTGGGCGATCTGCGCGCACATGGAGAGCGGTCGTTGCAGCGGGCGATCGACGTGCAGCGCCCCATGCCCCCGCCCCCCAACCCGCGGATGACGGACGCGGACGTGGACGCCCTGGCCTCGTGGGTCGCGGGTGGCATGCCGTCGGGCGCGGTCTGCGACGTGCCACCGCCGGTGAGAAGTCCGTCGGACATTGTCCCTGATGAGGTGGAGGAGGAGTGTGAGTTCACGCTCGATGCCATCGCACACGGCCCCGGCGACCCCTCCGCGCCGTACCAGGTCCCGCTCGTCGATGACCAATACATCTGTTACACGTTCCGCGTCCCCTGGCAGGGCCGCGTGCATGGACTGTCGTTCCGCCCCGTCGTTGACGACGCCCGCGTCCTGCACCACTGGTTGCTCTACTCGGGCGGCGAGGAACGATTTGTGGGCCAGGTCAAGGGCTGCAACGGGCAGCATGAGGGCGCCGCGTTGGTGGCCGGGTGGGCGCCCGGCGGCAACGACGCAGTGCTGCCAGACGATGTGGGGATGGAGCTGCCCGATGGCGGCGGACTGCTGACCCTCGAGGTGCACTACCACAACCAGGCGGGCTACACGGATGCGCGCGACCGCAGCGGCGTGCGCATCTGCGCCACAAGCGATCTGCGCGCCAACACGGCGGCGGTCCACTGGCTCGGCACAGAGGGCATCCTGGGCTTCTCCCG
>CALBXO010000867.1 GCA_937890335.1 uncultured Pseudomonadota bacterium
CTTCGACCTTGCTCGCCGCGCCCTGCGTCAATTGAATCGCCATATCGCCTCGTGTCCTGCCGGAACCCGCCGGCTGCCGTGAGTATAGACACATGGCGCGGTGAATAAAGTCCCGGCTTCTTCGTCCAAACCGGCGTGAACCGCCCAAGCCAGGCAAAAATGAACAAACTGACTGCCGATACAACGCGCCTCACGGCGTTTGCCCTCAGCTTATCCATGCTCGCCGCCTGCTCGACCGCTGACATCCGGCGTGTGATCGAGCCCGAGCCCAGCAACGACGACGCCCGGTTCGAGCCGGAAGCGGCGCCGGAGCGTCCAGCTCCCGTCGCCACCACGGCGGTCGCCGCCCCGCAGCCCGCGGCGCGTCCGGCCACCCCGCCGCAGCCGCGCCAGACCGAGCCCGAAGTTCCCGCGTGGGACGGGTACCTCGACTACGTCGCCAGCCACTGCGTTGTGGACCGCTTCCTGACGGACCGCTACTCCATCGAGCTGCTCCAGGCCCGCGGCCAGGCGCCGCTGGACGAGAAGCGTCCCCACCTCCCGGCCAACACATTGCCTCCGAGCCCCGGCGACCTCAGCTACCCGGTCTACGCCGCGCAGCTCAAGGCCGATTGGCGAGCCAACCCCCGCAGTCACGTCCTCGACTGCTCGGTGGAGGTGGCGCCGCGCGACTGCCCGACGTGCAAGAATGAGACGGAGCGCACCAAGACCTTCCGCTATGGAATCTATGTTCCCAAGCAGTTCGTAGAGACCCCCGGAACCACCAAGTCCGTGCTGTTGCTCGCGCCGGGAGGGCGTGGTGGCCGCGTCCGCTGGTTCCTCGAGCCGGAGGCGTACAAGGTCAACAAGAAGCGGATGACCCAGGGCCTCGGCATCCAGGCCAAACTGGACACGCACCTGGAGGAGCATCCCGAGCTGCTCGCCCCTCTTGTGATCACCATGGACGACCCCGGCTTTGGCTACACCAACGGAACCGGCGAGTTCATGACCCACGATCTGGTGCAGCACATTCTGGCGACCTACCTGCCGGGCCGCACCCGCGACGACATCGCCTACGGGGTGGACGCCATCAGCTCCGGCAGCAAGAACGCCGCGATGGCTTTCGTGGACAAGCCGGAGGCCTTCGACACCTTTGGTTGGATGTGCACCTTCTGCTCCGACGACGGCGGCTTTGACCCCGACCGCTACTTCCGCGAGGGACGGGCGGGTGAGAACGCGATGAAGGTGTGGGGTGGGCGCGCTGCCAAGGGCGACCTGCACATGAAGTTCTCCATCGGAAAGAACGACCCGTTTCTCGGCTGCAACCAGAAAATGCACACACTCCTCGTGGAGGGCGGCGTCATCGCCAACGAGCACGAGCCCATGGAGCGCGACTGCGCCGACAACGGGCAGGGCAAGCAGGGATGCGTCACGGTGCGACCGGCGATGACCGAGTACCCGGACGTGGGCCACAACTACTCCCTGATGCCGCTGGCGTTCGACGAGCACCTGTACTGGCATGTGGAGAAGCTGACCGTGGTCGCCCAGGGCCGCTAACCGACGACCTCGTGGAAGACGACCACGCCGGGGTTGCACGCGATGGCGACGCCACCTCCCTCGATGCGGCGAATGGTGCCCGGTGTACCCACGTCAGCGTCGGGAAACAGGCTCGGTCGACGCAGCGTCAGCCGCAGGAGATCCGGCGCGGACCCCATGCTCAGTGCACCCGTGCTGGCCATGTGGGCGCCCAGCCACCACCGCCGCGGCGCGAAGGTGCGGACCTGGAGCCAGGGTGAGGCGGCACGCGCCAGGTCGTAGGCGGACTTCGCCTCGGACTCGAAGGGCAACACCAGATCGGAGGGCTCGATCCGTCCCTCGTAGCTCGCCGGTCCCTCCTGTGGCCACGAGGGTAGATCCGTCACCGGCCCCGGCTCCGCCAACAGCCTCTGGAGCAGAAGGCAACCAAGCCGAATCGCCCGTGCCTGCAGCTGCCCCCCCGTCACCCACGGCTCCAGCGCAAAGCGCTCCTGGCCTACGATCTCGCCGGTGTCTACACCGTCGTCCACGAGGTGAATGGTCACGCCACCTTCCGTGTCCCCGTCGCGCACCGTCCAGAATTCTGGGTGCGGACCGCGGTGCAAGGGCAGCGACGAGGGGTGCACGTTGAGAATCGGACTGAGACGCTCGATGACCACGGGCGCGAGGATCTCGCTGAAGCCAGCCATGACCACGACGTCGGGATCAATGAGCTCCAACTCCTCTACAAAACAGTGGTCGTTGACCGTGGCCGGCCAGAAGACCTGGGCGCCGGTCTGGTGGGCGGTCCGCACTACCTCCGCCGGAAACTCACCCGTGAAACTGGCCGGCAGCGAACGCCCCACGCGGCTGGGCAGCTGCAGCGCCAGGCGCCGGGCCCTGGCCGCCCAACCTCGGCGCTCCTGATCTGGCGTTGGGCAGACGATCCCGACGAGGTCCACATCCAACATCGCGACGGTCCGTAGGAACGCCAGGGAGTAGTCGTAGCCGTTTCCAAAGAAGACGACTCGCTTGCGCGGTGCGTTCAATAGCCCCACTCACCCTGCTCGGGCAGCTTCCACGGCTCGTCGTCCAGCTGCAGCACGTCGAGCACGTTTTCATCCACACTGGCCAGATCGACGTCGCCCTCGCCATGCCAGCCGCTCTTGACCGTCTGCGCCAACTTCGCCTCGGTCTCCAGCTCCGACCGCAGCCCCTCGTTGCTGAATCCCTCCTGGTACTCGCCCGGAGACAATTGGCGGCCGTAGTTCTCATGGAGCCACGCGATCAGCGTGACGGGGTGGTAGGTCCAGACGCGACGCTCCTTGTCGAGCCCGGCGTGATCCACCACCTCCTCGTTCATCCACATGAACGGCGCCCACAGCCGCTTGAACCGGGCGTACGCCTCGCGCGTCTGCCATTGCCAACCCACCGCCACGGCAGCGGTCTTGCTCCAATCCAGCTGGTCACTCCACTCCGAGACGTGGCGACAGACATAGCCGCGGAACGCCTCCTTGTCGGACGAAGTCCCGTCAAAAAACTCTTGAATCTCCGCAGGCGTGAGGATGCGCTGGCCGCGCCGGAGCTTGATCGTGTCCTCACCCAGAAAGTCCGTCGCCTCCAGGATGGGGCGCCAGATCTGGTCGATGTCGGCGAGGCTCTCGTTGGCGGTGTCCGCCTCCACAAGCTTCCAGGTCTCGGGGAACTGCGTGGGATCAAACAAGGGATCGCGCTCGGTGGAGATGGTCTCCACGTGCACGGTGGGCTCGAGGCTGTCCTCGGCCGTCCCAAACTCGCCCGCGTAGCCGATCACCTCGCCGGCTTTCACCTCCAGGTTGAGCAGGACGACTTTGCCGGCGCGCAGATCCCGGAAGTCCTTGCCTGCCTGTGGTCGCCGATCGGTGATCTCACTCTCGTCGATCTCAACGCGTGGGTCGTCGAGGATCTCGTCCGCGCCGAGGAATTTGTACCAGATCGGCCGCATGTTCAGCGCCGTCTCCGGCGGCAGATACTTCAGGTGCATATACAGGGAGAACCAGATCTTCTCGATGAAGCTCTCCTCCACCGGCTCACCCGGCTTTGCGGGTTCGTTCTTCTTGGCGTCCGGGCCCTCGGGTGCAGCACGGATCGTGTGTTTGACCAGCACGAAATTCGGGCTCCCAAGCTCCACATTCTGCCGGTTGCGCACCGCCACAATCTCGCCGCGGCTCATGCAGCGGATGGGCTGCGAGGGGTCCACCGCCAGGTGCACGCCGCTGTGCCAGGCCTGGCTGGTCGTGACGGGGTAGAACCCGTCCGAGCGCTGCTCGATGTTCAGGTAGAACTTCTCCGCTACCTGGCGAACGATGGCGCCCGAGTAGACATCCCGCAGCGAAGGCACCCCCGCCAGATCCACCGGCATGGAGTTTCGCTCGCCATGGATGCCGATCATCACGCGCTGCCAATCAAACCCAGGCCCGGGGTCCCACTTTCCCGCCGAGACGTGCATGTGGCCAAACCAACCGGTGAAGGACCGGTGGTTGAGGATCTTTCGATCAATGACCTCGCCGGCCTGGTTCAGCGGCGGAAAGAGACGAATCTGTGGCAGCACCTTGTGCAGCCCAAGGATGATCGCGACGAGGCTCAGGTACTGCGGCTCCGTGTACCCCGCGCTGCGGTACGTGTAGCCGTTGATCTTGCGCACCATGAAGCCGCCGCCGCGCCCGTCCTGCATGTATTTCTGGCCGCGCTCGCCCTCGAGCAGGTCCCGCGACGCCACGTTGTTCATATCCAGGCCGACGCTGGTCCCGTTGACGTCGCCGCCGTGCCACGCGTTGTCGCGGATGTCGAGCGGCTGGTAGATGGTCCCGTCGGTGTCCACGAGCAGGTGCGAACTGAAGCCGCGGTTGCGCAGTACATTGTAGCAAGCCAGCGAGTTCCAGGTGGCGTCGTGGTGGACCAGGATCTGGTAGACCTTGCCCTGCAGCGCGGAGATGTCGGTGGTGGTCTGCGGCACCCCGGAGCGGCTGCTGTGGTAGTTGCGACCCGTCTCGGCCGCAGCGGCGTAGAAATTGGGCGCGCCGGGTTCCAGGTAGCTCACCACCCGACGGTCGATCTTCACCTGCTGTCCGCAGACTACGAGAAAGTCTGACATCGCTCACTCCAATGGCGGAAGTCCGCTGGCGCAGTAGAGGCACTCTGGCCACTTGGGGTCCATAATCCGCTTGCACTTCCCGCAGGGCGCGCCCCCCTTTGCGATCAGCTCCTGCCGCTCCTTGGCCTCTGCGGCAGCCGCTGCCGCAGCGGCCTGCGCGGCAGCCACGTCGGCCTGCGCCCCCTGCTGCATCTGCGCCGCGAATTCCTCCGGCGCCATCTCACCGAGCAGCAGCGCCTCTTCTCGCTTTTTCTCCGTCCACTCGGGCAGCGGCTCCAGTTTCTGCGCGCAGAACGCGCACGCCACCCACTCTGTGTTGGCAACGCGCCCGCACACATTGCACAGCTTCCGGTCCTGCTCGTCGTAGACAAAGGGCGGATACTTTTGCTTGCGGCCGAGCGGCGGCATGCCTGCCGCGCAGAACGGACACGTCTCCCACTCCGGTTTTTGAACACGGTGGCAGGTCTGACAGGACTCCTCGCGCTCCTGGAGCAGATCGGCCAGCAGGGCCTCTGCCTCCTTGCGGGCCCGGTCGCGGCGCACTTTGATGACCACCACGATGGTGACGAGGGTCGCCAGGACCAGAAAGATGCACGTCAGCCCCGAGACGATGCCCCACAGCACATAATTGAAGGTGACCTCACCGACCTTGGCCTTGTAGGGGCTGGTCTCCACCTCGGGACTCTTGGCCGCCTGGATGTGCACCGCCCAGGTGAACTCGGTGTTTTCCTCCGTGCGGTCGTGGATGTGCAGCACAAGCTGGAAGACGATCTCGCCGATGGCGTCGCGGAGCCGTTCCTTGAGCTGCCGGACACTGGTCGCCGCTCGAAAAGTCGCGCCGGTCTTGCGCGAGATGAGCTGCAGTGTCCGCGTATCGATGTCGTTGATTCCCTGCGGGCCAAAGGCCACGGTCCAGATCTGGACGTTCTCCTTTGTGGCGCGGGCGTGAAGTTCCTCGATCTTCGCGCTCAGCTCGGGGCCCAGACGGGGCTCAGCGTCCGACCCGTCCCCGACGAAGACGATCGCGCGCTTGCGACCCGGTGGCGTGGTCTCCAGCAGCGTGATTCCCTTGTCGATCGCCGAGAACATGAACGGTCGCACGCCCTTTCGGGCGACGCTCTCGTACTCACCGAGGCCGTTGCCCTTGTCCGTGCTGAGGTCTCCGAGCACCTCGATGGAGAAGCTGTACGAGATCACGGCGACCCGATCGTTGGTCCCTAGCGCGCCGACCCATGCCTTGATCCCCTCCGAGATCGCCTTGAGCTGTGTGTCGCTGACATCGCCCGTGGCAGGAAGGATGAAGACGATGTCGGTCCCTTCCGGCTCGTCGCGCCAGGTGCCGATGTCCACCGAGCCGCTGGACAGCACCTTGCCGTCGCGGAAGACCTCCACAAAGTCGATGAGCTCAGGATTCACCGGGCTCGAATCCCGGTCCAGGTACGTCAGGAACAGCCGCATAGTGGGCGCGTCCGACGTGTCGATCCTGTCGATCTTTGCGCGCCATTCAGGCTGCGCGCTCGCCGCTGTCGTGGCCAGGACCACCGACACCGCGACCGCTATGGCCGCAAGCCTACGCGCCCACATGGAACCGCGCACAGATGACCTCGACGGCGTTGGAAACCACGACACGGTCGGTGGCAGCCACGGCGACGAGGCGGTACAGGGGCAAGTCGGCATCCGGCGCCGGCAGCGACCCCTCGTACACGCCCGGTGATACGGGACGGAGTGGGACCGGGCCCCAGTGCCGTCGGCCAGGAACGCCGTTGTCGTCGAGGGCGACAAGATGAACATCCAGCGCGCGAGACGCGCGCAGCACGACCGGAACCTCGCCTCCGGGCCGCACCCTCCACACATCCAGAGTGAGTTCGACCTCCGCGCTGGTGGTCTTGGATTGCCCAGCGACCCCGAGCGTGACGGCACCCAGCCCGGTCAGACAAGAAAGCTTGAGGAACTCGCGTCTATCCTGCCCAGCCATGCGCGTACCGTACCACAGCTCCGGAGGGTTTACTGCGCCGGGACGACCAGGACGTGACACGGCACCGACGCGATCAGCGCCTGGGCCACGCGCCCGAGTCCGCGCGGCAAGGCGGCGTCTCGCTGTCCCGTTGCGCCGACCACCAACAGGTCCGATTCCCCGGCGTCGGCCACCTTGACCAGCTCCTCGACAGGGTCCCCCTGCAGGATCTGGCGCACCACCTCCAGCTGCTCGAGCTGGTCCTTTGCGGAGAAGGGAAGGTCCAGATCCTGCTGAAGCCGGTCCAGGACCTTGGCGATCTCGCGCTTGATCTTCCCACGGACCGCCTTCTGATCGATCCGAAGCGCGCGACCGACGATGCCGTTCACGTCCCCGAATCCGACGGGTGGGGCAACGACCACAAGCTCCGCTCTCACGCCCAGCACCACCGCCATCTCCATGCCCGCGCGGAGAACGTGGGCGCTCTGCGGCGACAGATCCAGCGCGATCAAGACGCGCTGCACCGGCCCACTTTCGGTGGGTTGCGCCACCCAGACTGGCCGGGTGCTCACCGCGCACAGCGCCGCGGCCACGGATCCGATCCGGCCTGGCTGCGCCTCGTCCCGTCCACTGCGACCCACGACGACCAGCTCGGCCGTCGAGCTGGTCAGGCGGTCTGCGAGCTGAACCGCGCAGGGGGTCTTGTCCACGAGAACGTCCACTTCAAACGGGACGTTGGGCGGTGCCTCGCCCTCCTCAGACCTGGGCGCCGATTTTTGAAGGTGGTGGTACCGAACCAGGTCGCGGCGCGCGCTCTTGCGGACCTCAGCCACAATCTCCATGCGATCGTCGCCGAGCCCGGCGAGGGGGAACAAGGTGCGTTCAAAGTACCGCAGCAGATCTGGCACGGCGTGCACGACGCGCAGTTGCGCACGCTTGCGATCCGCCAGTCCACGGGCGACCGCTAAACTGGTCCGCGACGCACCCGAGAAGTCCACGGGCACGAAGATCTCATTCAATTCGAGCATTGGGGTCCACGTTGGCGCCCGCCGTAGGCCGGCGGCGCAGATGACTCAATTCCCCTCGCCTTCGTCGGTGAAGACGTCGGGGGTTCCGTCGCCGTTGATGTCCCGTCCGGTTCGGATTCGGACATCGTCCTGGAAGTACTCCCACGTGTCCACGCGGTTGTTGCCCGTCGAGTCTCGTTCCACCCGCGTCAGTTTCCCCAAGGTGTCATAGAACTTCACGACCGAGAACGCCCCGGTGAAATCGACAGCCATCTCCTTGCGGTGCAAAACGCCCGCCCGGTAGTAGTTGACCACGTCAACAACGCCGTCAACGTCGAGGTCCATCTCTTCCTCGACGATCTCGCCCTGGGCGTTGGGGTACTCGTATACATCGGCCTTGCCGTCGAAGTTCAGGTCGCGCTCGACGCGCACCACCTGCCCCGCCGAGGCCCACTTCCACTGATCCGGCTTGCCGTCCAGGTTCAGATCAAAGTCCTGCGAGGTGTAGCCGTCCGTCTTCAGGTTGCCGTACCGCGCACGGTTCACCTTTGGATTGTTCGTGTTGATACCGTCCTTTTTTTCCGCCGCGTCGCCGGAGCCGCAAGCGGCGAGGCCGACGGCGAGGCCGACGAGCAAGAAGAGAGTCGGGAGTTGTTGAAGATTCATTCGTTTCGCGTCCATTTCGAGTGCTGGCTCGATCCGGCTACACCCGGCCTCCGCGCCTCGGTTATAAACATTGCCCCAAGTCCCCGCAACAACGTCGCCTCGACTCCTTGCGGACAAGGGGCCGGATGCCTATCATCCCGTGGCCATGCTGCTGGATTCTGTGCTCCTCATTGTCGGCCTCGCGGTCCTGTACTTCGGGGCTGAATCCATGGTGAAGGGGGCCAGCCAGCTCGCGCTGGCGCTCGGCATCAGCCCCCTCATCGTCGGCCTCACTGTCGTTGCGTTTGGAACCTCAGCCCCTGAGTTCCTCGTGAGCCTCATTGCGGTCATGGACGGCGCCGATGGAATCTCCGTCGGAAACATCGTCGGATCCAACGTCTGCAATCTCGCGCTCATTCTCGGAACCGCCGCGATCATCGCCCCGCTGCCCATCGCCGCGTCGTCTCTCCGCGTCGAGTATCCATTCATGTTTGCGGCCGCGGTCGCGCTCTTCGCGGTCTGCTGGGACGGCTCGATCCACCCCCTCGAGGGCGGCGTGCTCTGCATTGGCATCGTAGCGTTCGTGGGCTGGCAGGTACGCGGGGCGTGGCGATCACACCGAAGCCACCGTGAAAGCACCAGCGACGACGTGCCGGAACCCGACGAGAAATCGACCACCGCCCGGAACCTGGCCTACCTGGGCTTTGGGCTCGTCGGACTGGCCGCCGGCGCGCACCTCATGGTGACCTCGTCGTCGTCCATTGCACGAGAGTTCGGCGTCTCGGACTTCATCATCGGAACCACCATCGTCGCCTTTGGCACCTCGATGCCCGAGCTGGCCACAAGCGTCGTGGCTGCGGTCCGGCGTCAATCCGACATCAGCGTTGGCAACGTGTTTGGCTCCAACATCTTCAACTCGTTCTTCGTGATGGGAGTGATTCCCGCGATCTTCGGCATGGAGGTCGAGCCGCGCGCAATCCAGATCGACTTGCCGGCGATGCTCGCGGTCACGGTCATCGCCTTCCCGCTGATGCGCTCACGGTACCGGCTCACACGCGTAGAGGGTGGCGTGCTCCTGGGCATCTACGCAGCCTATATGGCCACGATGTTCGTGTGGCCCAACGGACTGGGCTGAGGCGGTCGGCCCGCGTAGGGTGACCCGTACCGCCCGACAGCGCGTCCGGAGGCTAGTCCCAGATCAAGTGAACCCCCACGGGCACGACGTAGGATGGTCGCGAACACTCAGCCAGGGCACACGTCCGCATTGCCCCGTGCGTGGCCGGTGTTAGCGTAGTCTGTGCTCTTGT
>CALBXO010000868.1 GCA_937890335.1 uncultured Pseudomonadota bacterium
GATCCACCACGTCGCGTAGGTGGAGAACTTGTAACCGCGGCGGTACTCGAATTTGTCGACGGCCTTCATGAGGCCGATGTTCCCCTCTTGAATCAGGTCGAGGAACTGGAGGCCGCGGTTGGTGTACTTCTTGGCGATGGAGACCACGAGCCGGAGATTGGCCTCGACCAGCTCAGCCTTGGCACGCTCGGAGAGTTTCTCTCCCTTCTTGATGGCCGCGTTGGTGAGGCGCAGCTCGGCGATGCTCTGGTTGGACTCAAACTCGACGCGTCGCATGGCGCGGCGCGCCATGCGCATGTCGCGCTCCACGGCGAGGAAGCGGTCGCGGCTCATGGCGCGGACGGCGTGCTCGCGGAAGATGTCCCGGGTCTTCTCTGGGGTTTCGCGGACCAGCCGGGCCACGGTCTTGGCCGTGGTGTAGCTGGTCATGGTCTTGCGCTCGTTGCGCTTGAGGTCGGTCTCGGCCTTCTCGTACTTCTGGAGCATGCCCTTGACGCGATTGGTGATCTTGTCCGTCTCCTTCTTGGTGAGCCGGATGTTCTCCATCAGCGACAGGATCTCGGCCTTGTTGGCCTTCATCTGCTCGCGCAGTTTGACGCGCTCGGCGTTCTCGAGTCCGCGGGTTGTGACCAGGCGCTCGTTGATGGCGCGGTACTCAGCCTGGAGCTCGCTGATGGCTGCGATGGCCTGCGACAGCTCCTCCATCGCCTGCCGCTCCTCGCTCTCGGTCTGCTCCTCCGGGTTGTTGGTTGCCCGGAGGATGTCCTTGGCCTTGAGCTTGGGGCTGGTGAGGCGGTCACCGAGCCGGATGATCTCGCGGATGCCGATGCTGGAGCGACGCACGACGTCGAGGACGATGAGTTCGCCTTCCTCGATTCGCTTGGCGATCTCGACTTCGCCCTCGCGCGTGAGCAGGCTCACGGACCCCATCTTGCGCAGGTACATGCGCACGGGATCGTTCGTCTTGCCGTAGTCGTCCTCGTAGCCCTCCTTCTTGGCAGCCATGCCGCTGGTGCTGCTGTCAGAGTCCTCGGTGCGGTTGGCTCGCGGGCGACGGCGGCGGGCGGCGGGGGAGTCGACGACATCAATGCCGAGTTCCGCAAAGTGCGCCATCATCGAGTCGATTTCATCGCTCGACAGGATTCCGTCGGGCAGGGCGTTGTTGACCTCCTCGTAGGTGAGGTATCCCTTGTCCTTGCCAAGCTCAATGAGCTTCTGAATTTCGACGGTCTGCTCGGGCCTTCGCATCAAGCCACTCTCCCCTTTTTCTGGCCGCTCCGAAAAGAGCGACACACGATGTCCCAGGAACCAGCGTAGTTAGTCAACTATTTCCGGTGTCTTGGGGCTTCGCTACATCCTCTTGCGCTCGAGCCGTATGTCGAGTCGAGCGCGTGCCTCGTTGAGTGCCTTGAGTCGCTGGATGACGACGAGGTACTCGTCGCTCCCCGGCTCCACGGTTCGCACAGCTTCATCGACCAGGTGCTGCTCCCGGTCCAGCCAGTCGCGTTGCAGCCTGGTTACCGTGTCTCCCCAGACCTGCTGGAGCCGATCGGCCGGGAACTTCTCCTCGGCGTCTTCGAGCAACTGCGTGATCTGCCTGGTGAAATGCGGGTCCCCTTGCGACTCAGCGACGACTTCGGCGAGCACCGCCATTGGCGGAACCCGGTCAGGGTGCAGCTTTCTATAGGCGTGCGCGCGCTCGATCAAGTACACGAGCCGTTCATCTGTGAAGAGTTGTTGGTAGCTGTCCTGTTCGGCGAAGCTGACGAGCCGTTCCGGCAACAAAGACAGGACCTGGACGCAGGCCGCCTCGAGGTTGGGAAGGGGCGTCTCGTCGCGCGCTGCCACCGGCTCGCCGGCGGCGAGTCGGTCCGGTTGCTTGAGGTAGCTATCGATGTCTCCCGGGTTGAGCTCGAGCCTCCGGGCGACCTCCCCGGCGTAGTGTCTCCAGGTGACGCGCTCCCGGACGTGCCCCAGCACCTCGCCGGCCTCCCGCAGCGCCTCGACACGCTCCTCCACGGGGGCACCGTCCACGCGGGCAAAGACGCGGTCCAGCACCCATTGCACGATGGGTTGGGCGCGCCCGAGCTGTGCCTGGAAGGCCTCGAGCCCCTCGCGGCGGATGTAAGAGTCGGGGTCGTCGCCCATGGGCATGGTGATGACCCGGGCGTCGAACTCCTGACCAAGGAGGATGGGCAGTGAGCGGCGGACCGCTGCAATGCCCGCCTTGTCGCCATCGAACGCGACGTAGACCTGCTTGGAGAACCGTCCGAGCAGCCGCGTCTGGCCTTCGGTCATCGCGGTGCCCATCGGCGCCACGGCGTTCTTGACGCCCTTGGCGTACAGCACGATCACGTCAAAGTTGCCCTCGACGAGCACCGCGTGTTCGGCGCGCCGGATCTCCTGTTTGGTGGTCGCGAGCCCAAAGACTTCACTGCCCTTGGTGTAGAAGGCGGTCTCTGGGGAGTTCAGGTACTTGGGCGCTTTGGCGTCCGGGTCGAGGATGCGCCCGCCAAAGGCGACGACTTTGCCCCAGCGGTCGTAGACCGGGAAGACGATGCGACCGCGGAACCGGTCTCGATGTCCTCGTTGTCCCAGCGTGGCCAGCCCCGCCTCCTCGCAGGCCTCGGGGCTGATCTTGCGCCGGCGCATGTGATCGACGAGCCCGGTCCAGGTGTCTGGCGCGTAGCCCAGGCCAAAGATTTTTGCTGTCTCTTCATCTACTCCGCGTGAGGCGAGGTAGCGCCGGGCCGGCGAGTCATCGTCTCGCCACAGGTTGTCGGCGAACCACTCCTGGGCGTGGGTCAGCACGGCGATGTAGGCGTCGCGGCGCTTCTGGCGGGCGTCGCGCTCTGAGGCGTCCAGGCCGCCTTCGCGCGTGTCGGGGATCTCGACGCCGACCTCAGCTGCGACGCGCCGAACGGCCTCGGGGAAGTTCAGGCCCTCAATCTGCATGAGGAAGCCAAAGATCGTCCCCGACGCTCCGCAGCCGAAACACTTGAAGGTTCCGCGGCTGGCCGTGACGATGAAGCTCGGCGTCTTCTCCTGGTGGAAGGGACACAGCCCTTTGTGGACCGTGCCCGCTCGCTTCAGGGTGACGTAGCCGCCCACCGTACGGAGAATGTCCGCCCGGTCGGCGACATCCGTAATGACTTGTTCCGGGATCAGGGCCATCGATCCACGCGGGTGCTGAAAAACTCCCACAAACTAGGGGCGCGGAGCGTAGGAGTCAAACAAGCAGTCGTAGTAATTTGGGCAGGCTAAAGCAGTGTATTCACTGTATTCACTGTATTCATGCCGTGAGGAACGTCGGATCTTGCAATCGTTGTTGGGTCGGCACAGAGTCTGCGCATGAGCGACGACACTCCGACACAGGAGGCCGAGGACTCGGCCACGCGCGAGAAGGTGAAGATCCGGACCGAAGGGCTGACGACGGGCAGTGTCTTCGATCGGTTTTCTTCGGGTTTCGCGTTGCCGTTCAAGGGGATCCGGTACCTGTTCCATCACAGGTCGCTGCTGAAATATGCGCTGCCGCCCGTGATCGTCACGACGACCTTGATGGTCATCTCCTGGATTCTGGGATTCAGCTTCACGGGCACGTTGATCGAGGCGGTCTGGCCGACGCCGGCTGGCGACGCATGGTACGACCTGTGGCTGCTCAAGCCGCTGTGGTGGGTTTTGTACGCGGTCACGCTGCTGATCGTGCTGACGGTCTCCACCGTGCTGTCGTACCTGGCGAGTTTGCCGGTGGCCGGACCGCTGTTCGAGATGCTGTCGGAGAAGGTCGAGGCGATCGAGACCGGCTTTGACGCTCCGTTCGATCTCGTCGTGATGCTGCGAAACATGCTGACAACCCTGCTGCACGTGTCTGCGTTTCTCGGGCTTCAGATGCTGGTTTTCGGCGTGATTTTCGGGGTGCAGTTCATCCCGTTCGTGGGCCAGGTGATCGGGGCGCTGCTGGGTACCTTGACCGGGCCGCTACTCGTCGGGTTCGTGCCGTTTGACTACCCGAGCACGCTGCGGCTGTGGAGCTTCCGGGAGAAGCTTGGGTTCATGTTCCGCCACTTCGCGCTCTTCTTCGGGTTTGCGCTGGCGTCCGCGGTCCTGCTCTACCTGCCCCTGGTCAATCTTCTCTTCCTGCCGGGATGTGTGGTCGCTGCGACGCTTGCAGTGATCGCTATGGAGAAGTCCGGCGAGCTGACCTACCGGGATCGCCGCAAGGAGATCCTGCGCAAGCGAGGCGTCGACGTGGGCGATGGCCTGCAGGACGAGGCGGACGGACAGGTCTCGCTGCCGGTTGCCACAGAGTCGTTGGACGAGGTCGTGATTGCCACCACCGAAGTCACGGAGAGTGAGTCGGTTCCGTCGTAGACGGTCTTCTCTAAAGTGGACCTCCCAGGTCCAGTATAGCTTGACAGCTGGTTCGCTGACCCCTAATTACTTCTCGCGTGTAGCGCATCCGCGCGTGAGATGCCCGATGCGGGGAGAAGAGCAGTGACAACAGCAAGCGAGATCGAAGTTCTCCAGGACGCCGAGTACAAGTACGGATTCGTCACGGACATCGACGCGGACACAGTGCCGCCTGGATTGACCGAAGACACCGTGCGGCTCATCTCGGCCAAGAAGAACGAGCCGGCCTGGCTTTTGGAGTGGCGCCTTGAGGCGTACCGGCACTGGCTGACCCTCGAGGAGCCGAACTGGCAGAAGGTGGAGCACGCGCCCATCGACTACCAATCGATCGTCTACTACTCGGCGCCCAAGGCGAAGAAGAAGCTCGCCTCCATGGACGAGGTCGACCCGGAGCTCCGGGCGACGTTCGAGAAGCTGGGCATCCCGCTGACGGAGCAGAAGATGCTCGCGAACGTTGCCGTGGACGCCGTCTTTGACAGCGTCTCGGTGGCGACCACCTTCCGCGCGACTCTCGCGGAGGCCGGTGTGATCTTTGGTTCCTTCAGCGAGGCGGTCAAAGAGCACCCGGAGCTGGTCAAGCAATACCTGGGCTCGGTGGTCCCCTACACGGACAACTACTTTGCGGCGTTGAACTCGGCCGTCTTCAGCGACGGCTCGTTCTGCTTCGTGCCCAAGGGCGTGCGCTGTCCGATGGAGCTGAGCACCTACTTCCGGATCAACGCGGCAAACACCGGTCAGTTCGAGCGCACGTTGATCATCGCCGAAGAGGGCGCGTCGGTCAGCTACCTGGAGGGCTGCACCGCCCCCATGCGCGACGAGAACCAATTGCATGCCGCGGTCGTCGAGCTGATTGCTCTCGATGACGCGAAGATAAAGTACAGCACGGTCCAGAACTGGTACCCCGGCGACGAGAACGGCGTCGGCGGCATCTACAACTTCGTGACCAAGCGTGGCCACTGCCGCGGCAAGCGCTCGAAGATCTCCTGGACGCAGGTGGAGACGGGCTCCGCCATCACGTGGAAGTACCCGAGCTGTATTCTGCAGGGCGACGACTCCGTGGGTGAGTTCTACTCCGTCGCGTTGACGCGGATGCGGCAGCAGGCGGACACGGGCACGAAGATGATCCACCTGGGCAAGCGCACGCGCAGCACGATCATCTCCAAGGGCATCTCCGCGGGGCGCAGCGACAACAGCTACCGCGGTCTGGTCAAGATCCTCCCGAGCGCAGAGGGCGCGCGAAACTACTCGCAGTGCGACTCGATGCTCATCGGTCAGACGTGTGGAGCGCACACGTGGCCGTACATCGAGGTGATGAACAGCACCGCCGTCGTCGAGCACGAGGCGTCCACCTCGAAGATCGGCGAGGACCAGATTTTCTACATGAACCAGCGCGGCATCGGAACGGAAGACGCCGTCTCGATGATCGTCAGCGGCTTCTGCAAGGAAGTGCTCGCAGAGCTCCCGATGGAGTTCGCGGTGGAAGCGCGCAAGCTGCTCGGAATCAGCCTCGAAGGAAGCGTCGGTTGACCCGACGCCGGACCGCTGCGGCGGAAAGGAAGACAGATATGCTCGAGATCAAGAAGCTACACGCGCGCGTCGAGGAGACGCCGATCCTCAAGGGCCTGAACCTGACTGTGAAGCCGGGCGAGGTCCACGCGATCATGGGCCTGAACGGCTCCGGAAAAAGCACCCTCGCCAAGGTCATCGCCGGTCGCGAAGACTACGAGATCACCGGCGGTGAGCTGTTGTTCGAGGGCGAGGACCTGACGGAGTTGGCGCCGGAGGAGCGGGCGTGGGCCGGGATCTTCCTGGCGTTCCAGTACCCGGTGGAGATCCCGGGCGTGGACAACGTCTACTTCCTCAAAGCCGCTGTGAATGCCATGCGTGAGCACCGGGGCCAGGACCCGTTGGACGCGTTTGATTTTCTGCAGTTCATCCGCGGCAAGGCGCGCGAGCTGGAGTTTGACGACGACCTGCTGAAGCGTCCTGTGAACGTGGGCTTCTCCGGCGGCGAGAAGAAGCGCAACGAGATCATGCAGATGACTGCGCTCGAGCCAAAGCTTGCGGTGCTGGACGAGACGGATTCTGGCCTGGACATCGACGCGATGAAGGTCGTCGCTCGCGGGGTCAACAACTTCCGCTCGGAGAACAATGGCGTCATCGTCATCACGCACTACCAGCGACTGCTCAGCTACATCGTGCCGGACGTGGTCCACGTGCTGATGGACGGCCAGATCGTGAAGTCTGGGGACAAGTCGTTGGCGGTCGAGCTGGACGAGCGCGGCTACGATTGGGTTCGCGAGGAGGCGGCCTCGTGAGTGCCGCGGTCCAGAGTCTGGCCGCTCTCTTCTCTGCCGGCGCGGACGCTCGCGAAGGCGAGAGCTCGTGGCTGCGCAAGCAACGCGAGGAGGCCATGGAGCGCTTTGTGGCGCTTGGGCTCCCGACGACCCGCCTTGAGGCTTGGAAACACACGAAGCTGCGGAAGTTCTCGCCCCGGACGCTGGTAGCGCCGAGTGGGGACGCCAGTGGCTGGTCTGCCGAGCAGCTCGCGGTCTTTGGTGACCTGGGCGGGCCGCGGCTGGTGTTTGTGGACGGTGCCTACCGCGCCGAGCTGTCTACCGCGGGCGACACGGCCATCGTCCGGCCGCTGTCCGGTGCGTCGGCGGACGACGCGCTGATCGCGGACCATCTCGGAAAGGCGTTTGGGGACGAGGAGAACGCGTTCGCCTCCGCGAACACGGCGTTGTTCACCGACGGTGTCCTCGTGACCATCCCCCGCGGCAAGGTCGTGGAGGAGCCCATCGAAGTGGTGTTCGCCACGTCTGTTGGCGGCAGGGACGAGGCGCGGTTCACGCGCAACCTCATCGTCGTTGGCAAGGGCGCGCAGGCGACGCTGGTGGAGCGTCACGTGGGGCGCGAGAGCTCCGATTTTGGTGTCTCCTCCACGGAGATCTTCCTGCACGACGGCGCGGTGTTCAAGCACCTTCGTGTTCAGGAGGAGGCGACCGAGTCCGTCCATATCGTACAGACACGGCTCAAGCTCGGTCGCGACGCGAACTACCGCGGCCTTCTGGCCAATCTTGGCGGCGAGCTCGTGCGCAGTGAGACCCGCGCCATCTTCGAGGGCGAGAACGGTACGATGGAGCTGGATGGGTTCTACGTACCGCGCGGTCGCGAGCATGTGGACACCTGGACTGTGGCCGATCACGCGTCGGCGCACTGCTTCAGCCGTCAGCTGTTCAAAGGCGTGCTCTCCGACAAGTCCCGCGGTGTGTTCAACGGGCTGGTCATCGTGCGCAAGGACGCGCAGAAGACCGATGCGATCCAGCGCAACCCGAACATCCTGCTGTCGGATCGGGCTACCGTGGACACGCGTCCGCAGCTCGAGATCTACGCGGACGATGTGAAGTGCACCCACGGGGCGACCATCGGTCGGCTGGACGACGACGCCCTCTTCTACCTGCGCGCCCGCGGGATCGCTCTGGACGCCGCTCGGGAGATGCTGACGACCGCCTTCGCGGGGGAAGTCGTAGACACGATCGAGATCGCGTCGGTGAAGGAGCACGTCGCCCAGGCGCTGGCCAAAAAGCTGCAGGGCGCATGATGACCACGCCATTTGACGTCGTCGCCGTCCGTGGGGATTTTCCGGTGTTGGGCCGGAAGATCTACGGCAAGGACCTGGTCTACCTGGACAGCGCCGCCAGCGCCCAGAAGCCGTCGCAGGTGCTCGACGCCCAGCGGGCGTTCGACGCCACCACGTACTCCAACATCCACCGGGGTGTGCACCGGCTCAGCCAGGACGCGACGGTTGCCTATGAGGCTGCGCGCAAGAAGATTGCGGCGTTCCTCGGTGCGCCAAGCGAGCACGAGATCGTGCTCACGAGCGGCACAACGGAGGCGATCAACCTGGTGACGCAGTCGTGGGGACGCAGCACCTTGGGGCCCGACGACGAGGTCGTCATCACCTGGATGGAGCACCACTCCAACATCGTGCCCTGGCAGCTGGTCGCCGAGCAGACGGGTTGCACGCTGCGCGTCGTGCCCATCGACGACCGGGGCGAGTTGGACCTGGACGCCGCCCGGAAGCTCATTGGCCCCAGAACCCGCATGGTGGCGTTTGCACACGTCTCCAATGCGCTGGGCACGATCAACCCGGTCTCGGAGTTGGTGGCTCTGGCCAAGGCGCACGGTGCGCTGACGCTGCTCGACGGCGCGCAGGCGGTGCCGCACGTGAAGGTCGACGTCGCGGCGCTCGGCTGCGACTTCTACGCGTTCTCGGGTCACAAGCTTTTTGGACCGTCGGGCACAGGCGCGCTGTGGGGCCGCCGGAAGCTGCTCGACAGCATGCCACCCTGGAAGGGCGGCGGGGACATGATCCTGTCCGTGAGCTTCGACGGCACGCGCTACAATTCCGTGCCGCATAAGTTTGAGGCCGGGACCCCCAACATCAGCGGAATCGTCGGGCTCGGCGCCGCCATCGACTACCTCGGTGGCCTGGACCTGGACGCGGCGTTCGCCCACGAGGAGGCGCTGGTTCACCATGCGACCGAGTCGCTGTTGGCGCTCGGGAAGATCCGGATCATCGGCACCGCCAAGAACAAGGCGAGCGTGGTCAGCTTTGTCACCGAGGGGATCCATCCGCACGACATGGGCACGATCCTGGACCAGGAAGGCGTGGCTGTTCGGGCCGGGCACCACTGTGCGCAGCCGGTCATGGAGTCGTTCGGCATCCCCGCGACGACCCGAGCCTCCTTCGCGTTCTACAACACGCACGACGACGTGGACCGGTTGGTGACAGCCGTTCGCACGGCGCTGGAGATCTTTGGCTGATGTCGGACCTGCGCGAGCTGTACCAACAAGTCATTCTCGACCACAACCGCAAACCCCGGAACTTTGGGGACCTGGACGGCGCAAACCGCTTTGCCCACGGGGACAATCCGCTGTGCGGGGACAAGATTCAGGTGCTCCTGAAGGTCGACGGCGACAACATCGTCCAGGATGTGAAGTTCAAGGGCTCGGGCTGTGCAATCTCCACAGCGTCCGCGTCGTTGATGACCGAGGCCATCAAGGGCAAGACCGTGGTCGCGGCCCTGGGCCTGTTCGATCTCTTCCACGAGATGGTGACCTCTGACCTGCCGGAGCACGAGCTGGACCCCTCGCTGGGCAAGCTGGGCGTGTTTTACGGCGTCCGGGAGTTCCCGGTCCGGGTCAAGTGCGCCTCCCTGAGCTGGCACACGGTGCACGCTGCGCTGACAGACAGCGACGCGGTGGTCTCCACCGAGGCGTAGCGTTCCCGTCCACGCCCGTTTCCAAACTGCGGCACCTGGGGCGTCAGGGGACGGTTGTGCCTTCGTCGTCGGCGTCGTGGTAGACCACGGTTCGCTGCCCGCGGACAAACCCATAAAGAGTGACACCGTGTTTGGCGGCCACGTCCACGGCCAAGGTCGACGCGGCGGAGACGGACACAATGGTGCCAAGGCCCGCGACGGCGGCCTTGTGGACGATCTCGAAGCTGGCGCGGCCGGAGGTCGCCAGCGCCAGCGGCGCCGACGTGGGGTTGCTGAGCAGCCAGCCGATGACCTTGTCGAGGGCGTTGTGTCGTCCGACGTCCTCTCTCACGACCAGGGGAGGCGCGGAGACGTCGTCGAAGAGGGCGGCGGCGTGGATGCCGCCGGACTGTTGGAAGAGGGTTTGGTGAGCGCGCATGGCTTCGAGTAGCCCGCCGCAGTCCATGGGTTGCACCCGTAAGCCGAGGGGGCGCGCGCTGGGCTCGGGGAACGGGGCCATGCGGCCGCAGACGCCACAGGAGGACACGGACGTACCCACGCGCCGCAGAGCGCCGAGCGCGGCGGCAGGGTCCCCCTGGCGCATGGCTATGCAGGCGACGTCGGACTCGTCGCCAGGCTTGATCTCCACCATTGCGTCGGTCGCCGCGGTGATGATCCCCTCGGTGCGCAGATGCCCCAGGACGAGCTCAACGTCGTGACCCGGCGTGCGCATGGTGGTCATGAGTGGCGCCTCGTCCGCGACGAAGACCAGCGGGCGTTCCACAACCAGCAGGTCGTCCGTATCGTCGGCGCCTTGCGGGGTGACGCGCAGTACGCGGCGGCGTTCGACGCCTGGGTTCACTGTGGCGGGTCGGCGGAGGGAGCGCCCATGGGGGCGATGCTCTGCAGGATTCGGTTGAAGACCTCGTCGTATCGCTTCGACTGGTCCTCTTCTGCGTAGAGGCAGACGATCACCGGTTGCCCGTCGATCTCCAGCGCCACCCATCTCCACTCGACCTTGGTACCGCTCCCGCGCAGCGCCCCCTTTCCGCCCGTGGCCCAGCCTTTGAACGTGCCGTTGCCCCAACGTGCGGGATCGTTGCTGACGACGATGTTGTCGAGGGGGATGAACTGCTGGGCCTGCCGGGCGAAGATCTCCGTGGAGACCTTGTTCTGGGGGGCCACAATGACGAGGGCGGCGTCCTCCAGAATCGGCAGCGCGGTGACGACGGCGCCGTCAACGCCGACATCGGTGGGGCTTGCGTCCTCGAGGTCCGTGGGCTTCTCGCCAGGCCTGACGACGCGGACAGTCCACGAGTCTGGGAGGTCGAAGCGCAGGCCGGCGTCCGCGAAGGTGTGGGACTTCCATTCGTCTGTCCGACAACAGCCGGACGTCCACACCAAGACGAACGTTGCCGTCAGCGCCAGAAACGAAAAGGGTGCTGTTCGGGCGCGAAATCCGGCGCGCATGGTCCCGTGGTCACGTCAATCCGGAACGACCGGCACCCCAGAGGGCAGGTCCGGCAAGGGCTAGCCTGGATCGGCAAACTACCATACCTCCCCCATGTAGCCAACCAGCGTGTGAATGCCCTACCCGTGGGCGTCGACTCGTTCCAGTTCAAACACGTCGAAGTCTTTGGCGATCTCGGTCGCCCCAAAAATCTTGCGCACATCGCGCTCAAACACGTCAGTGCGGACGTATTTGGACGAGACGTGGGTGACGATGAGCCTCCTGGCGCCAGCGTCGACCGCAGCCCGTGCCGCGTCAGCCATCGTGGAGTGGCCGCGTTGGTGCGCCATTTTCTCATCGTCGGGCGCGTAGGTTCCCTCGTGGATCAGCAGATCGGCGCCCGCGGCGAGGCGAATGACACCGTCGCAGGGCCGCGTGTCGCAGCAATACGCGATGCTGAGCCCCGGGCGGGCCGCGCCAAGTACCTGCTCGGGTTGGATCACGCGGCCGTCCTCCAGGGCGACCTCGTTTCCGCGCTGGAGCTCGCCGTACGCGGGGCCCGGGGGCACGCCGAGCGCTGCGGCGGCCGCGAGATCGAAGCGTCCAGGGCGCGCGGGCTCGCTGAGCCGGTAGCCCCAACAGGGCACGCGGTGGTCGAGCCGATCCGCGGCGATCTGGTAGCCCGGACCCTCGTACACAATCCCAGCAGCCTCGACCTCGACGAGATCGATGGGATAGTGCGCGCCATAGACGCCGAGCCCGCCGAGCGTGCGCAGGTAGCGCCGAATCCCCACGGGACCGATGAGTACCAGTGGCGCCGTGCGCTGGTTGAGCTGCAGCGTTCCCAACAGTCCCGGCAGCCCATTGATGTGATCGCCGTGGAAGTGCGTGATGCAGATCACACCGATGGCGCCGGCGCGCAGCTGGCTGCGCGTGAGCTGAACCTGCGTCCCTTCTCCGCAGTCAAACAAGATGACTTCGCCGTCGCGAAAGACGGCGGTGCAGGAGACGTTGCGTTCCGGTGTCGGCTTGCCGGAGGCGGTGCCGAGGGTGGTGACCGTGATCATGGCGTTGGTGTTCAGAAGAGCCCGGCGGGCCAGTGGCGCAGGTTTGTAACCAGCGCGGCGGGCGCTTTCAACCCCCGCGGCCCGCTGCGTGTTGGATTCGCGTCGATTGGCCGTCTGGGGGTACGCTCCGCTGCATCGCGAGGAAGGGTATGCGACGAACAATTTTGGCACTCCTGTGTCTGGCCTCACTGGTCGCATTCTCCGTGGACGCCGTGGCTGACGGCACGGCCACCATGCCGCTGGACCGGTTTGAGCAGCTGGTGGCGGCCGCTCGCCCGGTCCAGCACCAGGAAGCGGGGGCCGCCTACGGGGTGGTCGGCCATGTCGTCACGGTGGTGGAGGACGGGCCCGAGTTGCGGGTTCGAATCCGCTTGGACGTCGACGTTTACGAGCCTCACGCCAGAATACCGCTGGTCCCATCGCGATCTCTGGCGGTTGAGGCCTGTGCGGTCGCTGGGCGACCCGCGCCCCTGATCGACTCCGACGGCTCGATTTCAACGCAGGTTTCGGGCGTCGGTCGCGTCTCCATCGAGATTGATCTTATCGCCAGCGGGCGGGTTGCAGCCGGCAGCAAGATTCGTGTGCCGCTTTTGCCGCGACCGATGACCACCGTGGAGATCCAGCGCGACCGGGACGACCTTCGACTCAGCGTGGAGCCCGACGTCGTCCTGCGTGGCGAAGGGAAGCGGTTGCGGGGCGTCTTGCCGCCCTCCGACGCCCTCGTCCTCGGATGGGAGAAAAAGCTCGACGAGGCGTCACCTTCGGCCCAGCGAATCGAGGCGAGCATCGCGCACACCGTGGAGGTCCGCGAAGGCGGAATCCAAGGGCGCGCCGCGCTCGATATCGTCGTAGAGGGCCAGCCTGTCACTGAGCTCCTCATTGAAATCCCGCCCGATCTGCAGGGTGTTCGCATCCAGGGTCCCGCGGTCCGCGCCACGCGCCAGACTGGAGCTGAGGTGACCGTGCTGTTCGCCTACCCGGTGACAGGAAACCAGTCGCTGGACCTGCGCTACGACCGGGGCGACGCCGGCGTCGCTGAGTTCGCTGTGCCAGATCTGCGGATCGACGCGGCCCGCCGGGTGGTCGGGAGCCTGGTCATCGTGGCCGACCCCGAAGTGGAGGTCGTGAACGAGGGCGGCGTCACGGGCTACCTGCCGGCGGACCTCAGCGACTTGCCCGAGGGCCAATCCATCCCGTCAGGGACGGTCGTCAATGTCTACACATTCTACGAGCAACCGCTCGCGGCCTCCTTCCGAATACGGCGGCACGACCGCGTCCCTGTGCTGGCGAGCGCCGGCGAGCGAGTGCGGGCCCGGACGGTCGTGACCACCGACGGCAAGGCGGTGACCACCTACGCCCTCCGCGTCACCAACAACGACCGCCAGTTCTTGCGTTTGCAGCTGCCCGAAGGCGCCGACACGTGGAGCGCCTTTGTGGATGGACGCGCTGTCCGCCCCGCCATGGACGACGTGGGACGCCTGGTGGTCCCCATCCCGAAGTCGCGCCGTGACGGCGCAAATGCCGCGCCGTATCTCGTGGAGATGACCTGGATGTGGAACGTGGAGAGTCCCTCCGGCGTGTACGGCGGACAGGTGTATGAACTCCCGCGCATCGACATCGTCACCACCGATATCCAATGGGATGTTCATGTACCGGAACGGTACCGATACTTCGACTTTGAAGGCACGTTGGTCCCGAATGCTTCCACGGCCGCACCGTTGACGTTTGACGACGACGGCGACGACACCGGTCGAAGCGACGAGGCAAAGCAAGAGGAGCGCAGACCGGCGGTCCTGCGGGTGGAGGCGGACAAATCGTGGACGCAGCAACGCGAGGGCAAGGAAGGCGGGCAATCCGGCTTTCTACCCGTGAGGATCGGGGTTCCTGCCACGGGCCGCCGACTTTCATTCCACCGACCGTTGGCGGGCGTGTCGGAGCCGTTGCGGATGTCGCTGCGGTACTATGACCGCGGCTACATTCTCGCCGCTGAGTGGCTGGCGCTTCTTGGCCTCTTCCTCACCCTCCTCGCGGTGTTCGCGCACCTTCTTCTGGCGATCCGCAACCTCCGGTTCGTACGCGGTCCCAAGTGGTTCGCCGCCGGCAGCGCCGGGCTCGGAGTGTTTCTGATTCTGCAGGGGCTGCTGCCGATCGCGTTTCCAGCGTGGTGGACGGTCGTGCTCCTTGTCATGGGGGCGGGAGCCCTCTACGGCACGGGTGCCTTCTGGGCCGCGATCATTGGATTGTCGCGCAGTCTATGGGCCCGGTTTGGCGAGAGCGTCATGCGCCACGCGCGGTCCGTGATGCCGGCCACCGACGAGGAGGAGCAGGCAGATGAGTAGAGTATGCCGACGGCTGCTCGTCTGCGTCGCCGCCGTGGGAATTGTCCTGGTGCCCGCGCTCGGCGCAGCGGATGGCCGGGTGGAGCTGGATCTGGCAGCCTACGATGCCCTGCGCGCCGCGGGCCCCGTCCCGGAAGCCATGGAGCCCGCATTCGTCCGGGCGGATGTCACCCTGACGCCAAGGACCGAGACGGCGGCCGATGTCGTCGGTGTCGATGTCGAGATTCGGCTGACTGTCAGAACCTACACGGACGGTGAGTCCGTCGCGGTTCTGCCAGCGGACGCCCTCGTCCTGAGCGTGGTGGGTGAGGGTGGCGCCCTGCCTCTGTATCGAACCGGGGAGCACGTGGCTGTGCGACTTGAACGGGCCGGTGTGCATGGGATCGACCTCAAGGTCCAGGCGTCGGCGCGAAGAAGCGGCGGGGAGTGGTTGGTTGTGGTTCCAACGCCGACAGCGCCGGCGACCACAATGCACGTGGGGCTGCGTGGACCGCACGACGTCACGGTGGATGGAAACGCAGTATACAAAGTAAAATCGGACGCTGGGCTGCACATCTACGGTGGGGCCGCAGGGGGTGCGTCCGTGCACGAGCTGCGCTTCCGACCACGTGCTGACGCGCCCAATACCGCGGCGCGCGTCCTTGTCACGGACGCAACTCTGGTGTCGGTGCGGGACGGTCTGGTCGAGGGCCGCACGACCCTTGACCTGGAGATTCAAGGGCCGCAAGCGCGGGAGGTCACCCTCGAGTGGAGTGCGGGGTTGGAGCATGTTGAGGTCGTCGGTGACGACGTTCTCGCGGAAGTTCAGACGGAAGGTGGGCGAACGCTGACGTTCTCGCGTCCGGTGGGGACCACGTCGCTGTCGCTGCGGTACGAGGTGTTGGCGCCCGGAGGCAGGTTCCAGGCCCCCCAGGTCCGGGTTCGCGGGGCGGACCGGCAGCATGGAGCTGTGGCGGTGGAGGTCTGGGGCGGCACCGCGGTTGCTGTGAACGGGGCTGTCACGGGCGCCCGTTCCATCGACGAGGAGGAGCTGCCGGCGGGGTTCCCGGGTGTCCGCGGAGAACGCCGGTTTGCCTGGAGGTACTTTGGCGCGGGCCACCAGATCTCACTTGTCGCCACCCGCTATGAGCGGCAGGAGATTTTGCAGGTTGCGGTTCAATCCGCCCGGGTGACCACCGTCTGGACACGGCAGGGCACGGGGCTTTCGTCCATGGAGCTCAAGGTGCTCAACAACGCGGATCAGTTTCTGCGCCTGCGCCTGCCATCCCGTGTCGAGCTCTGGTCAACGCATGTGGACAGTCATGGCGTGCACCCCGTCACCGACGGCGAGTGGGTCATGGTGCCTCTGCGCAAGTCACGCCGCGCGGGAGAGTCGCTGGTCCCGGTGTCTGTCGAGCTGGTCCTGCACCACCAAGGCGACGCGCTGGGGGCGTTCGTCGGCCATGTCGAGCTCGCACTGCCGCGGTTTGAGCTGGTGTTGGGGTCAATGGATTGGGAGGTCTTCCTGCCCGAGGGTCAGGTATGGCACGGGGTCGATGGCTGGGACGGGGTGGAAGGCGTAGATGGACATTGGGTCGCCCCACGGCCCCACGAGATTCCGGGGCGGTTTGTCACCCTTGTTGCGGCGGAGAAGGAACACGGTGGCCTGGCCGAGGCGGAGAAGGTGGCGAGCCGTCATCGAGGGGCGCTGCCGGTTCGGCTGCGTGTCCCGAAGACCGGACACCGCGTGGCCGTGAGACGGAATCTTGTCGAGGCGGGGACGCCTTCCACGCTCCGAGTCAGCCACGCGAGCCGCGCCGTCCTTCACGGCGTCGACATCGCGTTGTTCTTGCTCGCCTTTCTGCTGACCTTCAGCGGACTCGGGTTCCTGTGGAGCAGTGCGCGCGGTGGCCGGCTTGCGTGGCGCACGCCGTGGCCTGCGGCGGGTGTTGCCAGTGTCGTTTGTATGGTAGGGATTCTCGCCGCTCTGCCCGTGCCATTGTTGGACCTCGGTCTGCCTTTGTCGCTGGGTGCGGCGATGGCCGTCGTTGTGGCGGTGGGACGTCTGCTTTGGGGGGCGGGCCGGCTCGGTTGGGAGGCGGTCACAGACGCTTTCTCAGACGACGATATTGATAGTGAATACTCGGAATGACGCCATGTCTGGCGATGTTCTGCAGTTGTTCACGCGGGTGTGAACATGTCGAAGCCGCTGACCTTCCACTTCTCCTATGGCCTGGCCCGGACACCAAGAGTGCTGGTGGTCGTCGACCTGCTGGCGGACTGCCCGGGTTGCGGATACACCGAAATACAGCGTTTTTTCCACGGCGTTGCGTTCCACTCGCTGAACGTGCCGCGCCTCGTGGCCATCGTAGCGCAACTGCCTTCGCTGCTGGGCTACCGCTGCGCGCAATGCGGGGGTGAGGTCACCGACGCCCACTGTCGGGCTGGGGCCCTGAACTATCCATTCGCGGACGGAGCCGGGTCTCTGGGTGCGGTGTTCACCGCGCGGGCGGGTGCCGTGGTGTCACCACGGTATTGGGTGCAGGGGGGCAAGCGGCTCGATGCGCAGGCGCTGCCCACCTGGGAGCCTCCAGTCAACGCGCACGTCGTCACAGACCGGCTGGATGAGGACCAGATATTCAGCCATTGCGGCCGGGTGATGCAGCCCAAAGGTGTGTGGCGGTCCCTGCTGGTGGATTGCTCTGACAGCGGTGAAGCCTTGCTGGAGCAGGCGGCGGCGGGCTTGTGGTTTGCAGCGAGCCGCAGCGAGGAAGAGCTGGACGAGGTGGTCGCGGAGGACACCGAGTTGGCGTCCGCGATCGACCGGGGTGAGGTGGCCATGGTGGAGCTGTCCCACGAGCCGCTCCAGGTGCCCTGGTTTGGCGAAGGCGTGCCCAGAGGGACGCTGGGTGAGTGGGGGCCGACGGAGGCGTCAGAGGCGCTTCGGGACGGCGAACTGCATGCCTGCGCGTTCGTGGAAACGGCGCGGTGTCTGGACGCGCTCACCGCGACCCTGCGCGCGGGGCGACTTGAGTTTTCCGTGTCCGACGCAGGGCCGGATACATGGCTGACGGATGTGGCGACGCCTCGAGGGGAGCTGTACCCGGAGGAGCTGGCCCTGGGTGAGATCCTGCGGTTTGCCGTGCAGACTGGGATTACGCCCGGTGAGGCGGGTCGGTTCGTGGGCGAGCACGTGGTGGCTTCACTGCTCGGGCTCGAACTGTAGGTTCAGCACCAGCTCGTCGCGGTGTACGACGGCGTCAAAGACGCGGTAGCCGAGCAGGTCGGCGATGTCTGCGGAGTGACGGCCCTGGATGGTGCGCACTGCGTCTGCGGCGTAGCTCGACAATCCCTGTGCGAACCGGTCGCCGCGGACATCCACCAGCTCCACCGCATCGCCCTCGCGGAAGTCACCCTCGACATTGACGATGCCGCTGGGCAGCAGTGACTTTCCACGTTCCACGATCGCAACGACAGCGCCCTGGTCGCAGACCAGCCGACCGCGCGGCTGTACTCCGGTTCCAATCCAGGCTTTGCGCGAGGCCACGCGGTCCACAGATGGGTCGGGGAGGAGTGTAGTGCCGACGTCGTCACCGTTGAGAATGCGGCCGATGATGCCCGGCTGCTTACCGGGCGCGATGACCGTGGGAATGGCGACCGTGGCGGCGATGCGGGCCGCGAGAAGCTTGGTCCTCATTCCTCCTGTCCCGACCCCCGCCTGCGCATTGCTGCCGCCAACCATCGCGTCGAGCTCCGGTGCGAACGCGGCGTGCTGCGCGATTCGCCTGGCGTCTGGATCCTGGTTCGGATCCGCCGTGTACAACGCGTCCACATCGGACAGAAGCAGGAGGCGCTCGGCGCCGATCATGGCGGCGACCATCGCCGCAAGCTGGTCGTTGTCACCAAAGCGGATCTCCTCGGTGGCGACGGTGTCATTCTCGTTGATGATGGGGACAGCGCCAAAGTCCTGCACGGCCTTGAGGGCGTGGCGCGCGTTGATGTAGCGCCGTCGGTCGTTGAAATCGTCGCGCGTGAGCAAAATCTGGGCAACGTGGAGTCCGTAGAGCGCGAACTCCGATTCGTAGTGTTGGATCAGGCGCGACTGCCCCAGAGCTGCCAGCGCCTGCAACACTGGAATGTTGCGCTCACCGGTGGGGGACCGCGTCAGGTTCAGCTTCTGCCTGCCGGTCGCCACCGCCCCGCTCGTGACCACCACGACCTTGCGTCCAGCCAGGACGAGCGCGGCCAGCTCCTCCACCAGCGCGCAGAAGGCGGGCCGATCGGGGTTGACCCCGTCGCGCAGCAACACGGCGCTGCCGATCTTCACGACGATGGTCTGGTCTGGCGCTGTGGTCTCGGTCATGGTTTCCACTCCGACAGCCCGAGTCGTTCCCCGAGAATGCGCTCGATGTCGCGGTAGGGCCGGTCGCGCCGAACGTCCTCGACGCGTTCAGGCGGGCCGAATGGCTCAGGAGACTCGCGGATTCTCTCGCGGATGTCGAGGGTCATTTTGTGGTTTGCCTCCAGGGTCCAGGTACCCCGGAAGCGGCGATCGTTCGGGCTCAATGCGGCCTGCGCGGTGCCAAGTTCCGCTGCTGCCTGAAGATCGCGCAGCCAGCCGCGGTCTGCTGGATCTGCACAGCCGCGGAATGTCCGGCCGCCGCGGTCGGCGATCCGCCACCACATGGTGCCGACCGGCATCGGGTCGGGCCGAGGCGTGGGCGCGGCTGGGTCCACGGCCTGGGCGGCGCCCGCCGGTTCGGCGACGCCTGCGTCAGAAGACGCCGGAGGGGGCTCGACGACGGGGTCTGGGTCTCCAAGGCGAGGGGGCGGCGCAGCTTCACTGCCACTGGCGTCGGAATGCCCGGCGTCTACGGGAACGGTGTCGGGTGGTTCCGGCGGCGCCTCCGTGGGAGCCCAGCGGGAGCCGCCGGCGTGAAGGCCCGCGCGCACGGTGTCCAGCCCGCGTCGCAAGACCTCCCGTGCGGTCGCAGGCCGTCGGGTGTGGGCGACAGCCGGGAGGTTCTGCTCCTCGACGTAGTGTTTGTCGCCCATGACGGTGTCGACGCGCGTCCAGACATCGCCCCGACCGGCGTCGTCGGTCCACTCGATGCGGTAGCGAACCTGCACGTCACCGTTCTTCTGGACCGAGATGCGGCGGACGTCGCGCACCTCATGTCGTCCACCGGGCACCGTCGCAGTAGCGCGCAGCTCCACAGTGGCACCAAATGGGGCAACAGGCAGTGCGCAAGCTGGGTCCGCGAAGTCGTGGATGGCCGTGGCCACGGCGACCGCCCGGTCCTTGGTCTGCAGCGCCCGGAACACGCCGACGCGGCCACGCGCATGAGCGCGGTGTTCGGTGACGACGGTGTCGCGCGCCTTCTCTACGAGTTCACAGCCAGAGAAGCTCGCGAGGGCGACGACCGCGATCAGCAGGCACTCAGGCGTAGATGCCCTCAAGGAGATCACCTGGGTCAGGCTGTGCCGACGCGCGGCCGGACAGCGCCGTGGCCGCTGCGGCTTCCAACGCTGCGTCAACTTCGCCCTCGAGCGTGGAGAGCGTGGACGACGGCACACCGCGCTCCATAAGCCAGGCTTCAAAGACGCCCACAGGGTCGCGCTTGCCCCACGCGGCAAAGACGTCCGGCGCGAACAATTCGCGCGCCTCGCGCTCGTCGTGGGTGGCGTGCCCACCCATGCGGAACGTCTCGGCCACGAGGAGTGTCGGTCCGTCCCCTGCCCGCGCACGGTCCACCGCGAGCTTGCTCGCCGCATAGACGTCGAGCACGTTGTTCCCGTCCACCACGGCGCCCGGCATGCCGTATGCGTCTGCAAAGGCGGGAAAGGCGCCCTTGTTGTGTTGGCTGGTTGGCGTGCCGAGAGCCACCTGGTTGTTCTGGATGAAGGTGACCACTGGCAGGCCGAGCGCGGCAGCGAAGTTTGCACCCTCGTGGAACTCGCCGTTCTTGCTCGCGCCATCGCCCACCCAGGTCATGGCGACCCGTGGCTCGCGCTTCATCTTGAAACCCAGGGCGCAGCCGACCATCACGGGCATCAGCGAGCCGACGTGCGAGACGGGCGCGATCACACCGTGGGCGAGGTCACCAATGTGGATGTCGCGGCCGCGACAGGGCGTCGTGTCCACGGCGAGGTAGGCCCCGAACATCTGTTCGAGGGGGATGCCCATCTCCAGGCAGGCCGAGGCGTTGCGGATCATGGGTCCCACCACGTCGCCATCGGGGCCCCGCCGGTCCAACGCCAAGGTGGATCCCACGGTGACCGCCTCTTCACCGGTCGCCAACCAGGCCTTGGTGATGACGCCGTTCTTCACCCATCGTTTGAGATGGACGTCGTGCAGACGTGCCCGCACCAGGGCTGTGTAGAGACCGAGGAGTGCGTCGTTGTCCAGGGCGTCGATAACCGCCTTGCGCGCCGGGTCTGCCGCGAGGGTAGCGTCAAAGCGCTCCAGCTCCTCGGGGTCCAGCTCCCAACTGACGTATTCGGGCGGGTCGTAGGCCTTGTAGCGCTTCATCGGGACAGCTTGGTCATGACGCCGTCGCGGAAGACGTCCTCGTAGTCCATGATGCGTTTCTTCTGCTCGTCGGGGAGCCCTTCCCGGGCGTAGATGGCGGCAAAGAGGTCGTCGAGGGTGAGCGTCACAAGGACGTGGACCCGGTGCGGCGATTTGCTCTTGTCCACGTAGGTGTCCACCACGACGATCTTGCCGTGCGAGGTCTCGAACGCGCCAGCGATGTGGCCGTTGAACTCCTCTGCGGGGTAGCGCGTGATGATCTCCGCGACCTGCTCCTCGTGATCGTATTGGAGGGCGGTGATCATCAGCGCGGTCTCGGCGTCCAGGTTTGCCGTGGCTTTCTTGGTGGCGGCGGCCTTGGCCTCGTCCTCGGTTCCGGTGACCCGCGCTTCGCCGGTGCCCCAGAAGGCGCGCCCCTCAGGGAACTCGCCCTCGGTCCATGCCGGGCGCGGCTTGGTGGGGGCGTCGGTGCCGACGCCTGTTGGCGTGGCGGGTTTGTCAGGGCGGCGTGCTGGCTCCGCGCAGGATGTCGCTGCGGCGGCGAGCAGGGCGCAAGTCAGGAAAACGAGCAGTCTCTTCATGGTGCGTGCCTCGGGACGGGCCGCCGGTGCGCGGCCACGTGTCAGGGCGCGCTTATACCACGCCTGAGCAGGAGCGCCCACCAGCGAGGCGGCGAGGCGATGACGGTGGAGCAGCCGTCGTCGCTGGACGGCTGTGCGCAGTCTTCGTCGACCGCCTCGTCGCAGTCGTCGTCGATGCCGTTGCCGCAGATTTCAACGGTGGGTGCGGCCGCCTGGGCATCGCATGTGAGTGAGGTCCGCCCGCTGTCGCAGACGAGCTTTCCGCTCGCCTCGCACGCTCCAATGCCCACGGAACACGGCTCGCCCAGGTCAGGATAGCCCTCGTCGATCTGCCCGTTGCAGTCGTCGTCGACGAGGTTGTCGCACAGTTCGAAGGGCGCGGGGTCGAGCGCTTCTACGGGACATGTCAGGGCGTCCCGCTCGGCGTTGCAAACCCAGTATCCAGTGTTTTCACATGCGCCAACTCCAGCAGTGCAGCTCTCGAAGTAGTCGGCGAAGCCCTCGTCGAGCTCGCCGTCGCAGTCGTCGTCACGGTCGTTGCCGCACAGTTCCGGCGTCGGCGCGCCCGCGGCGGCGGAACACGCTACGTCGTCGCCTTCCTCGTTGCAGACAATGGCCCCTCCGCGGACGCATGCGCCGACGCCGGTCTGGCACGCCGTGCCCACCAGCTCAAAGCCCTCGTCGGCGACGCCGTCGCAGTCTTCGTCGAGGCCCGTGCCGCAGCGCTCTTCGGAGGGTTGCAACGGGACGGCATCGCACAAGAGCTCAAGTCGGTCGTCTGTGCATGTCCAGGCCCCAACGGTTGCGCAGGCGCCCAGGCCCACGGTGCACGGTTGGCCGACGAGGTCGGCGCGGGGTGCGAGGCAGCCGTCCGGACCCACAGCGTTGGTGCGCGCCAGCAGGAACGTCCCGTCCCCTGCGATTCGCTTGACGACGAGGATGGCGTCCCGGTCGCTTCCGGACACGTAGAAGAGCAGCTCGTTCGCGCCGGCGCCGGGTGTCGTGGAGGCACCCAGGACGATGGGCTCGCCGGTGCTGTCGGCGTCGGTCGAGTAGAGGTGGAGGTCAAAATCAGCGTTTGGGGGTACGCGCAGAGAGAAGCGGGCGCCCTCACCCTCGCGAAGTACGACTCGCCGGGCCCACGCGCGGCGCGCGTCGAGTTCGGCTCCGAGCGTGCCGTCAAGTTCGGCGTCTTCGTCTTCCCAGACGGCGCTGACGGCCTGGACGGCGGCGGGAATGTTCATGCGGCCGTAGCCTTCTACCCGGTCTTTGGGGGTCGCTGCGCGGCCCGGTGGTCCGGGGTTTGCCTCCTCGCCTGCGCCCACCTCGGTCGCGGTCATGCCCAGGACGGCTTTGAGTGCGCGTGCCCGCGGGGCCGATGTCTCGTCGTTCCCAGCTGCCTCACGAAGCAGCGCGATGGCGCCCGCGACCTGGGGTGCGGCGAAGCTCGTACCGGTGTACGTGCGGTAGTCACCGAGGAAGCGGTCTGTCTCGAAGACGCAGTCGTCGCGCGCGAACGATTTGCAAGCCGCCTGGTTGCTGTCAGCCGTGACCAGGCGCCCGACCCGTCCCGAGCCGCCCGGAGCGACGATGTCAGGGCGGATGACGTCGGGCTGGGCGCCGATGGAGCTGTAGGAGGTGACCTGGTCGTAGACGTTGATGGCGCCGACGGCGACCGCTTGTTCTGCGGTGGCCGGGGACGCAACGGGGATGTCGTCCGCCTGTCCGTTGCGGGCCGAGGCCACGAACACGATGCCGGTCTCTTCGACCAGGCGATTCACCGCGCCGTCGACGGCCGGGTTGGGGCCGCCGCTGCTGAAATTGAGCGACGCGTTGGCCACCGTGACGCCGTGCTCGGAGCCGTTGACGTGCAGCCACTCGAGTGCGTCGAGGATGGGCTCTGATGAGGGGAAACGGCCGTTGTCGTCCAGGACCTTGAGTCCGACGATGGACGCGCCGGGAGCGGTTCCGGTGGTGAGGGGCAGCTCGTCGATCGCGTCGAACGGGACGGTCAGCTGGGCCTCGTACGGGGTGTTCGCCGAGTCGATGTCGTCTTCGTCGGAGCTGGAGATGCGCAGCGTGAAGTGAAAGGTGTCCAGGTCGTTCAACAGGCGTTCATTGTCGCTGAGGACCAGGACGATGGGGTCCTCCGTGTTGCACGTGCGGATCAGGGTACTGTCGTTCTCGTCCAGCAGGCGCACACAATGTTCCGCGCCGCGGCCGTCGAGCAAATCCACAAACAGGCCAATCTGAGCGTCGCGTTGGGCACGGGCGGGAAATGTCTCGTTGAAGCCAAAGTTCTCACGCTCGGGAAAGCGCCGGCTCAGCGTGAGCTCGTAGGCGTTTGTCGCAGCGCCGGCACCGGATCCGGCCGCTGCTGCTGCGACGCCCGTGCCGTGTCCCCAGTGGTCCTCGGCGGTCTCGTAGAACCCGGGCGAGTCTCCGTCGGGACCCAGGAAGTCCTGCCAGGCGACGATGCGCCCGGCGAGATCCACGTGCGTGGCGTCCACGCCGCTGTCCAGGATGGCGATGGTCTGTCCAGCCCCCGTGACCGGGTCGGCGCCGTCACCGCGCAGCACCGCGCGTGCGCCAGTCTGCGCGGTCGCGTTCATCAGGGAGCCGCTGCCCCCCTCGTCGGGCCGCACGTCCAGGATGGCTCCGTCGCGTTTGGCCAGGTCCTGCGCCTCGGCCAGCCGCATTTGCGCGTGGATGACCCACGCCACCCCATTCCAACGCCGAAGAACCTGGCCGCCGGACTGTTCCACGGCGCGTTGCTCCCGCTCGCCCGGGGGCTTGTTGTAGGTGATGACGATGCGGATCGGAGCCGACAGGCCAGCTGTCACCGTTGCGTGCTCCGGCGCGCCCGATGTGGGTTCGCACGCGGTCAGGATCAAGCAGGTGGCCAGCGCGAGCGTTGCAAAACGTGCTTTCATGCGCGCTATGCTACCAGACGGCGGCTGGACCGTCGCGAAGACTGGTCCACCGGGGTGGCGGGTCCAAGATGACTGGCGAGTCGCTTTTGGGGCCGCATTCTGTCATGCTGCCGCGCTTGCGTGAGACGAGGAGACTTTATGCGTAATTACACAGGCCAATACTCGGTTTTGTTTGTTTGTTTCGTGATGGTTGCAGCCGGTTGCGGGGACGAATCCGGCGGCGGGTCGGACGGCAGTAACAACGGGACCAACAACGGGGCCAACAACGGGGCCAACAACGGGGCCAACAACGGCGGCAACAACGGCGGCAACAACGGCGGCAACAACGGCGGCAAC
>CALBXO010000869.1 GCA_937890335.1 uncultured Pseudomonadota bacterium
AGGCGGGCACGCGACCCTGTCCATCGACACGGCGCAAGAGTGTCTGGTTGATCACGCCCACCAAGGTCGACGCGAGCTGCGCCCGGATGACCGAGCGACGGCCGACTGGGAACATGTCGACGATGCGGTCGATGGTCTTCGCGGCACTGCCCGAGTGCAGAGTGGCCAACACCAGGAACCCCATCTCCGCGGCCGTCAGGGCCAGCGCGGTGGCCTCGGTGTCTCGCAGCTCACCGACCATCAGCACGTCCGGGTCCTCGCGAATCGCCGCGCGCAGTGCGGAGCCGAAGGTCCGCGTGTGGGTTCCGATCTCACGCTGGGAAATGAAGGAGCGCTGCCGCCTGTGGACGAACTCAATGGGGTCTTCGATGGTGATGATGTGGGTGGCGCGGGTCCGGTTGATGTGGTCCAGCATCGCCGCCAGCGTCGTAGACTTTCCGGAGCCGGTTGGGCCCGTGAGCAGGATCAGGCCGCTGCGTCGCTGCGTGAACCGCACGATGGTGTCAGGGAGGTGGAGCTGTCGGAAGGGAATCACGGTCTCGGGCACGAGGCGCATGACCGAACCCAGCCCGCGGTTGCCGACGAAGTAGTTGATGCGGAAGCGTGCGACCTCCTCCCATTCCCAGGCGAAGTCCAGGTCACCGGTCTCCAGGAACTTGCGGAACCGCACCTGGCCGACGAGCGACTCCATGTAGCCGTAGAGCGTCTGCCGATCCAGTGGCGGGTGGTTCAGGTCCTTGAGCTCGCCGTGGAGCCTGATTCGCGGCCGGACGCCCTCGCCCAGGTGCAGGTCCGACCCGCCGAGTTGGGCCAATTGGGCGAGCAGGTTTCGGATTCCCGCGGAGCTCACAGCGCGGACCTCCCGTCCTCAGCCAGGAGACGCTCGGCTGTGCGCGGGTTGATCAGGCCGCGGTTGCTGAGCTCGCGCACCGAATCGGCCCAGGTGATCATGTTCTGGCTGCGCCCCGACTGCATCAGGCTCTCAATCTGATGGAGCTTCCGCTTTCGGATGCAGTTCGCGATGGCGGAGTTGTGGAAAAGCATCTCCACCACGGGCACGAGCCTGCCGCGTGTGCCCTCCACCAGGTTCTGAACAAGGACGCCCCGCAGCGAATCGGCCAGCATGCTGCGCACCTCGGCCTCGTGGTCGCCAAACGCGTCCAGCACGCGGGCCACGGTGCTGGGCACGTCCCGCGTGTGGAGGGTTCCGAGGACGAGGTGGCCCGTCTCCGCGGCGGTCATGGCCACCTGCACGGTCTCCTTGTCCCGGAGTTCGCCGATCACGATTACGTCCGGGTCCTCTCGGAGCGCGGCGCGCAGCGCGGAGGCATAGGACTTGGTGTGCAACCCGACCGAGCGCTGGCTGATCGTCGCCTGGTTTGGGGTGTGGATGAACTCGATCGGGTCCTCGATGGTGACCACATGCACTCGCCTCTCGGCGTTGATTCGGTCCACCAGCGCCGCGAGTGTCGTGGTCTTTCCGCAGCGTGCTGGCCCAGCCACCAGGACGAGACCCTGTGGGTAGTCCGTGATCTGCGAGACGCCCTTGGGCAGGTTGAGGTCAATGAGGCTGGGAATGTCCGGCGGGATGATGCGGAAGGCGGCGGAGATGCCCTGCTTCTCGCGGAACACATTCATGCGCAGCCGATAGCCCTGGGTGAACCCGCTGCAGAGATCGACCTCGCCGCGGCGCTCCAGCGCGCTCCACTGGCGGTCGCTGAGCATCTCCTTGAGGTCGTCCATGAACAGCGCCTGCTCGACGGGGCGCGCCGTGAGCTCGCGCAGATCGCCGGGAAGTCGGATGAACGGCGGTGTTCGGGCGTGAACATGCAGATCGCTGGCCCCAGCCTCGATGGCCTTTGTGACGAGGTGGGCCAACGCCACAGCCTGGCCACGGCTCTCAGGGGGGCGTCGGTCGGCCCGCGCAGCAGCGGTTGGGCCTGGCGGAGGCAGCGCCGGCGTGCGAATCTCCGCCTTGATCTGGGCCTTGATCTCCGAGCGCGACTGGTTGTGAAATCCCTTGAGATCCTCGGCCTGCTTTGCGGTCAGCAGGCCCAGGTCCAGCCCGACGTCGGCAGGGTGTCGGCGCCGGCCTTCGATGTTGTAGAACTCCACGACCAGGGCTGCCTGGTCCTGGTCCAGAAAGCCCTTCTGGATCGCGATTTGGCTGAAGAGGTCGTTGGAAGACACAAGTCAGGATGTCTCCTGAAACGGCCTCTGTCCAGAATCGAACCGCCACAATTCGCGCCGACCCTCAGCAGGTACGCTGAAGTGGGCGAAACAACGCGATGGAGCTCGTGTAGCCGTGTAGCCAGGTGCGCGAGCCCACCGGGCCGAACTCACCGTTGCAAAAGAAGCCGCCGATCGGCACGTCGCCGAGGTGCTTTCGCATCAACTCGCTGTCGTGTCCGGCGCGGCCGTAGAGGACTTCGCCGCGCCCGAGGCAGCTGAACATCAGGGCGCCCGCGGGCGGCTGCTCTTCGGTCCGGACGAAGGCGGCCAGGTGGGCGTCGAGATCCTGCGCGGAGGTGGCGGCGTCGCGCAGGTGAAACTGGACGACCTGGTTGCCGCGAAGGACTGCGCCGGTGACAAGCCCGCCGCGCTTTGGGTCCATCCCCGAGAGGCTGCGGATGAGAAAATCGCCCGGTCCGTAGGTCTCCTGCTCCGTGTCCATGACCAACCCGAGAAACAACGACTGTTTGAACAGGGCCTTGTCCCTGTCGTCGGAGGCGTCGTAGAGGGTGCGCAAGGCTTCTACGGCCGGGACCCCGTCGAGGCTCATCAATACGTTGCGATCGCAGCCGGTGACGAACATCGGCTGCCCAATCGGGCGGCAGCCCTGTGCTACGATCGTATCGATCTTGAGGTTCCCACGCAGCGTCAACAACGCGACGCCCTCCGCAACAATCTCGTCGTCCAGGAACAGGGCTGCTTCCCGAGGCGCGTTGGCGCCGCTGGCGATGCCGCCGACAGTGACGCCGGTGCCCGTGATGGTGTCCAGCCCAGCCAGCAAGGCGCCCGCGTTGGTCGAGAACGGGTCGCCCAAGGCTACGCACCAGGCGGGCTCGTCACCCTGGGGCGCCGCGACGAACCCTCGCCACGCCTCTTTGTTTGTAGGTGGCGGCAGACGACGACCGTCCAGGTGCTGGATTGTGGTCGTGACGCCGGGCATGCGCGCCGCCGTGATGGAGAGTGCCGGGCGCTGCTCGAGCTCGGTACCCCCACCAATTGCGCCGCTGGCAGAGCAACCGAAGATGCGCCCGGTGAGCTGGTCTCCGATCAACGAGGGCAGCTGTGCCCAGGCGCCGCTGTGGTGCGGCGAAACAAAGACAAACAGCACGTCTGCGGGTTCGCCGGCCATCTGCATGCGGATCGACGCGGCGGCCTCAGCGACGGCCTCTTCGAGGTCGGGCGCGTCGGAGATGTGACTTGCAAACCGCACTCAGTTCTCCTCTTTGTGGGCCGCGAGGGCCTCGGCGACGGCGTCCACCGTTGCCTCGCCGGTCACCTGCCGACGTGCGAGGCACGAACGCAGATCCTGAAGCGTATGGGTGTGCAGCCGCCTCAATCCGCCCTGTGTACCCATTCCCGCGCTGTCGAGCCAGTCTTCCACCGCCAGCAGGAACCGCGATCGGCGTTCGGGCACCTCCCAGAGAGTGGGCGCGTCCGGCTCCGGGTCTTCGTCGACGAGCAGGAGTGACCAGGGGGCGCGCCGCTCCGACATGGTGGCCAGGAGGGCAGGGTAGATGTCCCCCCGAAGACGATGCGGGTCGATCTGCGCGAGATCGATCTGCGCCAGCGCCCTCCCGCCCGACAAGAATACGAGCGTCCATTCGCCCTGGCCACGTCTCTGCGCCATTCCGGGATGGTACGTTCCCGTGGCGCAAAGCGCCACCCGGTGCTAGATCTCCGGAATGACAACCAAGCTCGATTACCCCGCTACAGGGCGCAACCGCGACGCATTGCACACGGTGTTGGCCGAGGTGCTCCCGGACGCCGGCGACCTCCTCGAAATCTCCGCGGGCAGCGGCCAGCACGCGGCCTATCTAGCGCCGAAGTTTCCGGGTCTGCGCTGGTACCCAACCGACTACGACGCCGGTGTGCTCGGCAGCATCGACGCCTGGGCGGCCGACAGCGGGGCCACGAACCTCCAACCCGCCCAGCAGCTCGACGTGACCGCGTGGCCATGGCCACTGGAGCGGGCGGATGTGGTGCTCAACATCAACATGATCCACATCGCGCCGTGGGAGTGCACGCAGGCCCTCATGCGCGGCGTCGGTCTGGTACTGCGCCCAGGGGGCCTGCTCATCATGTACGGCCCGTATCGGATCGACGGCGCCCACACGGCCCCGAGCAACGAGCGTTTTGACGCTTCCTTGCGCGCGCGCGACCCGCGTTGGGGTGTCCGCGACCTGGAGAAGGTGGCATCCGCGGCCGACGCGGAGGGGCTCCAACTGGTCCAGCGGGTGCCCATGCCGGCCAATAATTTCACCGTGATCTACCGCCGACGATAGGGGGGGCGAAAAAGTGGGCTAAAGGTCCTTGGGGTCGTTCCGATAGACACCAGGACAGGCAATTTAACCCCGGTCTCAACAAGGCAGACAAGGTCGTCAGCCGAGGCCCACATTTCTTCATGGAGGAAGAAAGATGCCACTCTTTGTCAACACCAACGTCGCCAGTCAATTCGCCCAACGTCAGCTCGGGAAATCCCAGGCCTCGGCCCAGAAGTCGCTCGAGCGACTGTCAACCGGTTTGCGCATCAACAGCGCCGCCGATGACGCCGCAGGACTGGCCATCTCCAACAAGTTCCGGAGTCAGATCCGGGGCCTGGAGCAGGCACAACGCAACGCCAGTGACGGCATCTCAGTGATTCAGACGGCGGAAGGCGCGCTCGACCAGATGGGTGAGATCGTCACCCGGATGAGGGAGCTCTCCATCCAGTCTGCCAATGGCTCGCTGACCGACACGGATCGCACGTTCCTGGACTCCGAGTTCCAGTCCCTCGCCACGGAGTTGGACCGCATCGCCAGCAGCACGGACTTCAATGGCCGCAAGCTGCTCAACGGTTCGGCCTCGGCCGGTATCGCCTTCCAGGTGGGTACCAACAACACCTCGACGGACCGGATCTCGATCAGCATCGCCAACACCCAGGCCTCCCAGCTCGGCACCGCCGGCACCAAGCTGAACTCGCAGGGCATCTCCACGGTGACCAAGTCGCAGAACTCCCTCGGGATCATCGACGCGGCCATCTCGCAGATCTCCAACGCACGTTCCAAGCTGGGCGCGTCGCAGAACCGGCTCAATGTCACGATCGACAACATCGGCACCAGCGTCGAGAACCTGTCGGCCGCGAACGCCCGTATCCGCGACGTGGATGTGGCCCGCGAGACGGCCAGCCTGACCCGGTCTCAGATCCTCGTTCAGGCGGGTGTCTCGGTCCTGGCCCAGGCCAACCAGTCCCCGCAGATCGCGCTGTCCCTGCTCGGCTAGCCCAAGCTCCAGACAGCAGGCCGGCCCCGCGTCGGCCACCCGTAGCGTGAAACCCCCAATGCCAAGCCTGTCCGGCCGGTTGGGGGTTTCGCCGTTTTTGGTTCAGTTTCGCGGCGCGGCCTGCCGATAGGGAAGGGGAGCCCGCGTGGCGGAATGCGGGATGCGCCTGAATCGGGAGAAGGCGAAGACAATGCAAAGGAAGGCCGTAGCCCAATACAAGAAGTCGAGCGTGAGCACCGCGTCGCGAGGCCGGACACTACTCATGTTGTACGACGGTTGCATTCGCTTTCTCGAGCAGGCGATCACCGCCATCGAGAGCGGCGATGTCGCAACCCGGGGCAACCGGATCAACCGCGCCCACGCGATCATCTCCGAGCTCAAGTGCACCCTCAATCACGACGTGGCGCCAGAGCTGTGCGACAACCTGGAGGCGCTCTACGCCTTCATGCTCGATCAACTCACGACCGCCAACTGCAACAACGATGCAGACCCGCTCGACGTGGTGGTAGAGTTGATGGAGGGGCTGCGCGAGAGTTGGCGTCAGGCCGTGGCGCAGACCGAGGGGATCGGGACCAAGAAGAAAGTGGCGCCCGCCGCGGCTGGCGGCGCGCCTCCCAAACGCAAGAACCTGGTGCTGACAGGATGACGATCGTCCAGAGCCAGCTACGCGAGCTCATCGGCCTTGCCGACGCTTTCGTCGCAGCCTTCCCGCAGGCCGAACTGGGCCATGAGGAGGGGACGCAGGCCGTGGACGACTATGTGCGCACCCGGACCGAGGTGTTTGACCGAATGGTGGCGGCCGGTGGGCCGACCGAGACGGATCGAGACCTCGTTGTTCTTCTGCTCTCCCGCGACGACGAGATCCGCGAGATGTTGAGCAGTGGCACTCTTCAGGCGCGTTCCACGATCGATAGACTTCGGACCGGACGCCGCGCTCTGCGCGGGTATCGGACGGCCACGGGCGCGCTTGGCCCCGTGTCCGTCAAGGGATGAGAGGGCGAATATGAAGACCAACGTACAGGTCGGTGGGCAGCAGATCGAATTGACCGTCGCCGACGGCGCCTGCGTGGCGGACGCCGTCGCTGCCGTGGCGCGCTCGCACGTTCCAGCAGGCGAGGTCATCAGCGCCATCTACCTCAACGAGATCTTCTGGCAGGCCGATTGGGAGTGTGAGCTCGCCGAGCTCGGCCTGGACCAGGTCGAGTCGGTCCGCATTGAGACCATGTCGCCGACGAATGCCGCCGCCGACGGTTTGCGCGACCTGGAGCAGATTCTCGAGCTCGCCGCCGCACGCTTTGCCAAGGCGGCCGATGATCTGCGCTTTGGCGACCACGCCAAGGGACTGCTGGTCTTTGCCTCCGGCGCGGACATGCTTCGCGACGCGATGCACTTTGTTGGACTGTACGCCGACCACTTGCACCTGCCCGAATCGCACCCCGCGTTGGTGATGGCGTCCCAGGCTGAGGCGCAGGTCGTCGCCGCGCTCCCAGCCTTTGAAGGCGCCCAGGCCGCCGAGGACTGGGGATTGCTGGCGGACGTCGTCGAGTACGAAGTCGCTGCGTCACTGGAACACCTGTGTGGCGCACGGGCAGCGCTCGGCGTGCGCGCCCCGGCGCGGCCGCCACAGATTCTGGGTGCAGCCTGATGGCCGCCACCGCCGAGCTTGCCCGGACCGTCTTTCTCCGTGGAGCGCGCGTCGTCTGCGAGGGAAGCGGTGAGGGGCCGTACGCGCGCTTCGAGGGCAGAATCGCGGCGGCGCACGAGGGTGTCCTGCACCTGAACTTGCTCGGTGGACGAAACGCGGACCACCTCTGTGGCGTGGGGGAGGATCTGGGACTTCAGGTCGTCGCGCCCCACGGCTGGTTTGCCGCGAGGGGGCAGCGCATTCACAACGTCGTACCCGGCGGAATCACGCTCAAGCTCACCGGGTCTCCGAGCCGGGTCGAGCGGCGGGAGTACCTACGGGTTCGCAGCCATCTGCCCGTTCGATGGGACCGCGTCCGTGAGGACGAGGTGGAAGACCGGGCGGCGTCGCTGCGGGCCAATCGCCAGGATACCGGCGAGAACGCGCCGTTGGTGCCGGGCATCGCCGACCCTGATGCAGCGCGTGTCATCGCGGCACTCATCGCAAGAGTCGAGGAGCTTGAGGACAAGGTCGCCCGGCTCATGGTCCAGTCCGCGGGCGTCAAGGGCACAGAAGACACAGTCATCGACATCTCCGGGTCCGGAATGCGCATCATCACCGAGACCGACTTGCGAATTGGCGACACCATTGACGCCATGGTTCGGTTTGAAGAGGGCCGCGAGGTGCGCCTTATCGGCTGCGTCACCCGCGTAGACCCGCCGAATTACGGGCGCACGAGCCCCAGCGCGGCTTTCCGGTTTGTGCACATTGACAGCCGCGACCGTGAGTTCATCATTCGGTACACATTCCGTGAACACCGGCGGCAATTGCGCGAATCCCTCGTTTGAACCTCGACCGATGAACCAAGCATCCAACGCCCGCGGCGCTGCACTCAAGAAGGTCTTCCGCCGCGGCAACGTCGTCACGTGCTGCCAGCCTGACCGCGCCGGGTCCGAGCGCTTCCGGGGCGAGGTCGCCATGTTGAGTTTCAACTCCGTGACCGTCGGGTCCGTGCAGTTGGCCAACGAGGACCTGCCTCGCCTCGACGGCAAACTCACGCTCGAGATCGTCACGCCAGATGGGTTCTATGCGTCGAGTGGCACGTACGCGGGGTCGTCGCGCCCAGGTGAGATTCGAATCGCGATCGTCGATCCACCGTCCAGGATCGAGCGTCGCGGCCTGCTGCGGGTCGATTGTCAGCTTCCGTTGACGTGGCGGCTGCTCGGCGGAGCTGAAGCTGCACCCCTAATCACCGACGCCGCGGCGGCCTGCCGCGAGATATTGCCAGGCCTGCGCATTGACGCCTACCCGGAGCTGCTCACGTTGCTCCAGGCCATGGTGTCCCGCATCGAGGCGTTGGAGGGGGAGATCGAAGTTCTGCGGAAGGACGCCGAGAAGGCGGCCGCTGCGGTGCCCGACGTCATCGAGAACCTGTCCGGCGACGGCTTGCTCTTCCGAACCTGTCGCAAGGTGCAACCGGGGGACAAGGTGGAGGCTGCGTTCCGGCTGGACGACACCAAGGCGGACCCGTTCCTCGTGGAGGCTGTGGTGAGGCGGGTCGTGGATTCGCGTGACCGACAGGGGAGGATTGGAGTCGGTTGTGAGCTCGTTGGGCTGAACCTCGCGACGCGCGATCACATCGTGAATTGGGTCATGGAGGTCCACCGTCAGGTGGTTCGTGGTCGCCCAGAGGTTCAGTAGCGTCGTCCGCGCGGTGTCGTCTCGGCAACACCAAGGTCAGGTCCGTGCCTTCCCCGACGGTGGACTCCACGACAATCCGCCCATGGTGATCGGCCAGGATCGACTGCACGATGGCCAGACCCAGTCCGGTGCCCTTGCCCGGGGGTTTGGTCGTGTAAAATGGCTCGTAGATCTGTGGCATCTGATCGTGCGCGATGCCCTCGCCCGTGTCTGACACCGTGATCGTCACGGTTTCCTCGTCCGCCGCACACCGCAGAGTCAGGTCTCTCGTGTCGGCGTGGCCCATCGCGTCGGCCGCGTTCGAGATCAGGTTCATCAGCACCTGAAGAAGCGACTGCCGGTCAATCTCGGCGTAGACGGGCTGCGACGGCATGTCCCGACGGATCTCGATTCGGCTCAAATCCAAACCTGCCTGGGACAACGTCACGGCACGGTCGACCAACTCGCGCAGGTCCACCTGCTCGTAGCCATGCCGTCTGCGTGACAGTTCGAGCAGTCCGCGCACAATCTCGCGCACGCGAGACGCCTCGGACGCGATCAGCTCCAACGAGGCGCGGTCTGGGTGCGAGGGGGTCTTGTCCTCGAGCAGAAACTCACTGTAGCCCAGGATCGTCGTCAGTGGGTTGTTGACTTCATGGGCCACGCCGGCCGCAAGTACACCCACGCTCGAGAGCCGTTCGGCCCGTCGGAGCGCGTCGTGACGGGCCTGCAGCTCATTTCGACTCGCCTTTAGATCACCGACCATCGAGGCCATGGACCGCGCGAGGTCTCCAATCTCGTCAGCGCGTTCGCGCAGGTCGTCCGGCGGGGGCTCGGTGGCCTCCACGCCGGCCTGTCCCACAGCTCTCACATGTCCCGCCAGCCGGCTGAGCGCAGCGGTGAGGCGGCGCGCCAGCGGGACACTGACGACCAGGGCAAGCAGAAGGAAGCCGATCACGACCCCGACGGTGTTGCGGACAGCCAGGTCGGCCGCTGCAAACACTTCTGACGTGGGTCGCTCCAGCACGACCCCCCAGCGCAGACCGCGGTAAGGGTTGTAGCCGATGAGCGAGCGATACACTGCGTGCTGCTCCTCGCCATTGGCGTCCGTGTAGATGATGTAGCCCTCTGACAGCGTGGAGAGGACCCGATCGACGGCCGGATGCTCCGGGCGCAGGGACTCCGGGTGGGCCTGCCACGCCGTCAACGGGTAGATCGGACGCCCGCGGCCATCCACGATCAACAATTCGCCGCCCTCGCTAAGGGCGTCCGTCAGGCCGGAGTAGAGACGGCTGAGGTCGATGACCGCGGCGAGGAAGCCCTGTTTGTCCAGGCCTGCACCGCGAACTTCCACGATCATGAATACATGCGGCGTGTCCGCCGGTCCCGCGCGGTACACGTCGCTGACGTAGCCGCCGTAGTTGTCGGCGAGCTCAGGCGTAAAACCCGCCAGGTCGGTCTCGGGGTTCTCGCTGAGGGCGGCGAGCACCGCGCGGCCGTCGGCGTCGAGCAGGTAGACTTCACGGAACAGCGGGTACCGCGAGCACAGCCTGCGCAGCTGGCCTTTGACCGCAGCGTCGGCCGGCCTGTCGGCCACATCGTCCGCGCTGATCTCCAGGGTCCGGCGGGCGTCCTGCATGACCGCGTCGACGCCAAAACCAACGACGCGAACCACGGTGAGTGATCCGGTGGTCGCCTCCTGCTGCGCCTGTTGGCGCAACCCCAAACCAAAGACGATCCCCAGCACCACGGTCGGGAGGAAGACCGACAACATCATCGCCACCGCGATGCGTCCTCCGATCCCAAGCCGATTCAAGTCGTGCCCTCCAGATGCCGATGGTTGGGTCCAGCCCCGTCACGACCCAGTCGCGACAGGGTGTTCGGGCGGAGATGGATAGTAGCACGGGGGTCCAGAAGTGTCGGACGGAATCTACACCGCGCTCACAGGAGCCATGGTCATGGACCGGAACCTCGAGGTTCTGTCCAACAACCTGGCCAACGTCAGCACGCCCGGCTTCAAGGCCAGTCGCCCGGTTTTTGAGACTGTGCTCGCCAAGCGCGTCGCTGTCGATGGCGAGGGCGCCGAGGGCGCGCCGCAGCCACTGGGCGAGCGACGCGACGTAACCATCGCCGACGTGGGCGCTGACCTGTCACAGGGAGCCTTGGTGGAGACCGCCAACGACCTGGACATTGCGATCAGCGGCGACGGCTGGATCGGCATCCAATCTGCCGGCGGACAGCGCTTCACACGGCGCGGCTCGATGCATCTGGACGCCGAGCGGCGGCTGACCATCGGTGGCGCGCCGATCCGGGCTGAGGGCGGTGGCGACCTGGTGATCCCAGAGGAGAGCTACATCGTCGTGGACCCGGACGGTTCCGTGTACGCCAACGAGAACCTCGTCGGCCGCATGGAGATCCTCAAATTCAACGACCCGGACGCCCTGCAGCCCGTGGGTGGGGGTTTCTTCGAGGGAAACGCCGCACAGGCTGAGCCCGCCGAAGAGGCCGAGGTCCTTCAGGGGTACCTCGAGAACAGCAACGTCAACCCCGTCTGGGGCATGACGGAGCTGATCCGGACGACCCGCATCTTCGAGGCGGCCCAGAAGGTCATCACCGCCTACAAGGAAATGGACGACAAGCTGGCCCGAGAAATCGGCCGCATTTAGGAGCGCACCATGTTGAAGTCACTGCACATCGCGGCCACCGGCATGGAGGCCCAGTCGACCAAGATCGACAACATCTCCAACAACCTCGCGAACGTGAACACCACCGGGTACAAGAAATCCCGCGCGGACTTTGAAGATCTGCTCTACCAGAACCTGCGAGCGCCCGGAGCGGCGGCAGGTGAGGGCGTGCAGCGGCCGGTTGGGCTCCAGGTAGGGCACGGCGTCCGGACCGTCTCCAGCTCCAAGGTCTTCTCCCAGGGCGACTTTCAGAACACCGGTAACTCCCTCGACATCGCGATCGAAGGAAACGGCTTCATCCAGGTCGTCCAGCCCAACGGCGAGCTCGCCTACACCCGCGCCGGAAACCTGAAGACGGATGGGGATGGGCGCCTGGTCACGACCAGCGGCTTCCCCATCGACCCCGAGATTGCGCTGCCGCCGGACACGACCAGCGTGACCATCAGTCAGGACGGGCGCGTCACGGTCACGCAGGGGGACACGGCGGATACGGTCGAACTCGGCCAGATCCAACTGGCCGGCTTCGCCAACCCGGCAGGTCTGAACCCGATCGGAAAGAACCTGTACCTGCCCACGCCTACCAGCGGCGACGCCATCGTGGCGACCCCCGGTGAGAACGGGCTCGGTACCATCGCGCAGGGTTTCCTCGAGGGGTCCAACGTCAAGGTCGTCGAAGAGATGATCGGTTTGATTGTGGCCCAGCGCTCGTACGAGACGAATTCAAAGGTGATCGAAGCTGCAGACGAGATGCTGCAGGCCACCAACCAGATGGCATAGTCCCATGAGTCGATTCACCTACAGTTCACTCGCGGCGGTTCTGGTTCTCCTGGCGTGCAGCGCCGCACTGGCGGCGCCCAAGATCACGTTCTTCGGGCACAGCGAAGTCAGCGGAGACCGGGTCAAACTCGAAGACGTAGCGCGGGTACAAGGCGTCGCCAATGCGGACATCAAGGAGCGGCTGCGCTCCGTGGACCTCGGCGCCTCACCCATGCCGCTGCAAACGCGGACCCTGTCGCGCCCCGCGGTCGCCAGGGCCCTGCGTGACGCCGGAGTGGACGACTCACGGGTCGTGTTTCCCAAGAAGATCGTCGTATGGCGGCCCGGCCAGAAGCTGTCCGGCAATGAGGTGACAGCGCTGGCCCGCACCGCTGTGGCGCGCTACATCGAGTCGGCGACGCCGGACGGGTTCAAGGCGCGGCTCGACGGGCTGGTCGCACGTGGTGACCTGCTGCTGCCCGCAGGCGAACTCACAGCCGTCGCCAACAGCCGCAACACCCGGCTGGGTGGTTCCATGGTATTCACTGTATCCATCCAGGTGGACGGCCGAGAGGCGGCGACCAAACAGGTCAGCGCACGCGTCGAGGTCGAGGGGCCCACATGCCGCTTCGCGACGGATGTGGCGCGTGGCCAGGTGCTGGCCCGGTCGGATCTGAAGGAGACTGTCGGCGCCGTGCAGCGCGATGGCATCGGCTGTGACGCCGCGGTGGGCAAGTCGGTCCGCAGCTCGGGTCGAGCCGGCAGCGTCGTGCGAGGGTCCGCCCTTGAGGCGCCCACCGTAGTGCGCCGCGGCGAGCAATTGACTGTGGAGTACGAGTCCGGGGTCCTGCGGATCTTCGCCAAGGGCGAGGCGATGAAGGACGGCGCTGTGGGTGAGGTCATCAACGTCGTGAACCTGGATTCCAAGAAGGTCTTGCGTGCGCGCATCGTGTCCGCCGGCCGCGCGAGGGTGCAATGAACAAGCTGACCACACTCGTCCTTTTGGGATTTGTGGCCGGGACGCTCGGCGCTTGCGTCGGTGAGCGGCACGTGGCGCGCAAAGCCCACGAGCGCAAATACGACATGCCCTGCCAGGCGGCTTCCGACGACCAGGGCGGCAACGAGGGGAGCCTCTTTCTCGCCTCTTCCGCCCGCCTCTACGTGGACCAGCGTGCTTTCCAGGTCTGCGATGTAGTCACGGTGCAGATTCTGGAGAAGTCGTCAGCGGCGGGCAGCGCCGCCACCGACATCAGTCGTAGCTCCGAGGTGGAAGCGCGCTTTGATGCCTTCCTCGGGTTGCTCGACAAGGTGGAAGATCTCAGCCCCCGAACCGACACCACCAAGCTCATCTCAGCCGCCACGGACTACACCTTCGCCGGCGCCGGCAAGACCAAGCGGGAAGGTTCGCTCAAGGCGACGGTCACGGTCTACGTCAAGCGCATCCTGCCCGGGGGCAACCTGTTCGTGGAGGGCAGCAAGAGCATCCTCGTCAACAGCGAGGAACAGTATTTCTACATCTCGGGCGTGGTCCGCCAGGCGGACATCCAGGAAGACAACACGGTCTCGAGTGCGCTGCTCGCCGATGCCCAGGTCGAGTTTACCGGGCAGGGCGTGGTCAGTGATGCCCAGGAGCCAGGATGGTTCGGGAGGTACTTCGGATGGCTATGGCCTTGGTAGTGCGCCGCTGCGCCGCAAAATCGATTGTCGCTCTCGCCGCGGCCGCTGTGGCCGCGATGTGCGCCCTGACGTTCGCGCCCGCTGAGGCGAGCGCCACACGGCTCAAGGACCTGGTGAACATCAAGGGTGTTCGCGGAAACAGTCTTCAGGGCTTTGGCATCGTCACCGGGCTGGCCGGAACGGGCGACAGCAAGGGCACGGGGTTCTCCAACCAGGCCCTGGCCAACCTGCTGACCCGGAAAGGGCTGCGCCTGACGCCCGGCCAGATTCGCTCCAAGAACATCGCCGTGGTCTCTGTCACGGCCGAGCTTCCTGCGTTCGCTCGCAACGGTGACCGCTACGACGTCGTCGTCAGCAGCATCGGCGACGCCAAGAGCCTGCAGGGCGGCAAGTTGGAGATTACCGCCCTGGAGGGAATCGACGGGGAGATCTACATGATCGCCGATGGCTCGCTGATCACGGGTGGCCTGTCTGCCAGCGGCGGCGGGTCCAGCGCCACAGTCGGGACGCCCAACGTCGCGCGGGTCTCCAACGGTGGGCGCGTGGAGCGCGAACTGAACCTCGACTTCTCAAAGACGGGCGTGATCACTCTGAGCCTCAAGGTTGCGGATTTCACGACCGCCAGCCGGGTGGCGCAGGCCATCAACTACGCGTTGGCGCAGGAGGCGGCCACCGCCGTCGATTCCCGCACCATCCGCTTGAAGGTGCCCCCGGCCTGGAAGGGACGGCCGGCGGAGCTGATCGCGACCATCGAGCGGGTGGACGTGGTGCCCGACCGCAATGCTCGCGTCGTCATCAACGAGCGCAACGGCACCATCGTCATCGGCGAGGAAGTGCGCGTGCGCACCGTGGCGATCAGCCAGGGCAATCTGAGCATCGAGATCAAGGAGACACGGGACGTCAGCCAGCCGCTGCCCTTCTCCCTTGGTGAGACCGCCAAACTCACGGACACGGACATCACGATCTCCGAGGAGAACGGCAAGCTCAGTGTCTTGCCGGGGAACGTCTCGATTGGTGAGCTGTCACGTGCGCTCAACTCCATGGGGGTCTCGCCGCGCGACCTGGCCAGTATCTTCCAGGCTCTCAAAGGCGCCGGGGCCATCGACGCGGAGATCATCATCCAATGAAGGTCGAAGGCAGCCAGATCGCCCTGCTCCAACAGCAGACCCGGACACCCGCCGAGGCCAAGGCGGACATGACGCCCGACGAGATCAAGAAGGCGGCCAAACAGTTTGAGTCCTATTTCCTCAAACACATGCTCGAAGAGATGCGCGAGACGGTGCCCGAGGGCGGCCTGTACAAGCAGGGATTCTCCAACGACATCTACACGGGCATGCTCGACGAGGAGTACGCCTCACTTCTGGCGGATCACGGCGGTATCGGGCTCGCCGCCGTCCTTGAGCGCCAGCTCACGACCCAGGCATCCCAGACGCCGGAGACCGGCCTGAGGATCTCCGACCCCGCCGATGCATCGGACTCTGAGCCCCAAAGCTGAGGCTGATCCCTCCAGGCTCGGCTGGCAATCGACACGAGCGTGGCCCGAGACCCGATCGCAGTGCGCGGGAAGGCCCGCCGAGGCGCCCAGCCTGCCCGCCGGCGGCGTAAGAATCCTGTTCCTCGCCCACGCGCGATCCTGGCGCGATCTGGACCGCTGAGCGCAGGCCCGTCGGTGGCGGTCCAGCGCCTTCGTGACGGCCTCGGTCGGCGACCGCGGTTGGCTTGCCATTGGATCGATTCATGCCCAGACTTCCCGCCATGCCTTTCTCACGACGTGTCCTCCTTCTGGCCCTCGCCGCCTGCGCGCTGGCGGGTTGCTTCGACGACCTCCGCGAACCGGGCTGCGCACAAGACTCCGACTGCTTCTCCGGAGACTCCTGCGTGGCGGGTGTCTGCGCGCCCGCCGGCGAGGACACCGGCCAGGACCTCGGCGACGTCCCCGTGGATCTCGGGCCGGACGACGTACCCGACGCGGTGGATGATACCGCGGACCTGGCCGACGGCGATCGCGATGTGGACGTGTCGGATCTCGAGTGCCCCACTTGCGTTGCCCAGGTCGTCGCCAGCGCCGTGGGGGACCACACGTGCGCCGTTCGGCGGGATGGGCGGACATTGTGCTGGGGTGAGAACGCGTTCGGTCAGCTCGGCGATCCGATGCGGTTGATCCGACGGGCCCAGCATGTGGCGGTCGACCTGCCGCTGCCGGAAGGACCGATCTCGCTGAGCCTGGGGGACAACCACACCTGCGTGGCATACGCTGACGGTGTGTGGTGTTGGGGTGGGAACGAGTACGGACAGCTCGCGCGTGGCGGGACGGCCAACTCCCGACCGCAACCCATCGCCGCAGTCGACTCCCCCGGCGCTGTGGCGGCGGGGACCGCGTTCACCTGCGTGACCGACGCGTCCGGTGTCCGTTGCGCCGGGCTCAACGAGGTCGGCCAGGTCGGGATGCCACCGGACCGCTTCTTCAGCACCCAATCTCTCACGCCAGTCCCCGGCATCTTCGGGGCCTCCGGTCCCCTGTCGGCAGGCAGCTCGTTCGCGTGCGCTCTCAAGGATGGGGACCCGGACGAAGTGGTGTGTTGGGGCAGCAACTTCGAGGGCCAGCTCGGCGTGACCCCGAATGAGTTTGGGTGCGAGTTGGGCGACTGCTTCAGCCCGACCCCTCGGACGGTGGACGTGAACCGCCCCGTGGCGGTGGACGCTGGCGACCGGCACGCGTGTGCCTTGCTCATGTCCGGCGAGCTCCGCTGCTGGGGGGCCAACGACGCTGGGCAGATGGGTGGGGGCGATGTGGGACCGCCGCGTCCACCCACCGCTCCCCTGGACGTGGCCACCTTCGATCAAGTGTCGGCGGGGGGCGGGCACACCTGTGCGGTCGCGGGCAACACCGCGTATTGCTGGGGGGCCAATGGGGCCAACCAGGCAAGCTCCGCGCAGACGGCGGAAGTGACTTCGCCGCAGCGTGCGCTCGTCGGCGTCCACCGGGTGGCCGCAGGCGGCGACTTCAGCTGTGCCATCGAGAATGACCCCGACCGGCAGGTGGCTTGTTGGGGAGCCAATGCCAACTACCAGCTCGGCACGGAACTCGTGGAGCAGAGCGCGGAGGAGATCCGATCTGGGTTGCAGAATGCCACCCAGATCGCCGCGGGCCGGGGCCACGCGTGCGCGGTCAGCGGCGGCTCCCTGCGCTGCTGGGGCGACAACAGGTCCGGCCAGCTGGGCGACGGTGTGCCCATTGTCCGCCCGACTCCGTTTCCGCTCGAGCCGGGCTTTCGGTTCGACCAGGTGTCCGTCGGCTCAGACCACACGTGCGGGCTGCGCGGTGGCGACGTGTTCTGCTGGGGGAGCGGCAGCAATGGTGAGCTCGGCAGGGGCGGCCTGGCACCGAGCCCATTTCCGGTGCAGGTGGACGTGCCCGACGTGCGCTTCGTGGCTGCTGGCCTTCGCTTCTCGTGCGCGCTCGACGGCGCGGGGGCCGTGTCATGCTGGGGCTACAACAATTGCAATCGACTCGGACTCAACGCCGCTCGCGCACTCTACGATCGCCCGAGTGTCGTCATCGAATCGGGCGCGACGGGACTCACTGCAGGTGCAGACCACGTCTGCGCGATCGTGGGTGGCAACCCACATTGCTGGGGCGTAAACCGCGCCGGCGCGGTCGGGGTCCCGACCGATGTCGGCGAGGTCTGCGAAGGCGTCGAGAATCGCTCGATCCACACGCCGACCCAGGTGTTTGATCCGGGGTTGGACCTCGTGTCCATCGTGGCTGGCGTCGCCCACACCTGCGCCATCGACGGGGACGGAAACCTGTTCTGCTGGGGCGCGAACAACTTCGGGCAGCTCGGCGTGACGGAGGCCGAAGGGTCGCCGCGACCCGTGCACATGCCGGTCACGGTAGACTTGCCGCCCGTGCGTCAGGTGGGTCTGGGCGAGGCCAACACATGCGCCCTGACGACCGACGGTAGGGTCTATTGCTGGGGAATCGCCAGCGGGGGCCGGCTGGGGACGCCGCAACAGGATTTCGGGTGCGAGTTTGGCGACTGCCAGCCGGTCCCGCTTGTGCTGGACCTGCTCTCGAACGTGGCTTCGCTGGCGGTCGGTCGAACCCACGCATGCGCGTCCAGCGAAGACGGCCGGGTTCATTGTTGGGGTGGGAACGGGAGCGGGCAGGTTGGCGACGACACCTTCGAGGAGCGCCCGGATCCAGTGCAGGTGCTACAGCCCTGACGGCAGCTTGAACCCACTGGTGCAGGCCGTGGCCACCGGCGAGTCTACCGTCCCACGAACTGGAATGGGTAGGTCACGCGCGCGGATCCGCCGGGGAAGCTCGGGAAGCGGACGCCCGCCATCTTCCGCGCGACACACGCGTCGACTTTGGCGTCGCCAAGGGTGGACGCGACCTTGTTGGAGGACAGCACACGCCCGTCGTTGCCGATGGTGAAGCTGACGACGATGCGGCCCGCCAGCGCTGGATTGCGCAGCAGCCCCTGCTCGTAGCAATAGCGGAAGCGCGCCTTGTTCTTGCTGATCGCGCGGCGGATGGCGGCCTTGCCGGGACCGCCGTCCACCCGTGGGTCGCCGACGTGGACGCGGGCGGGCACCTTGGTCTTGTGCTCCGTCAGCAGCTCGGTGCGGCGGGTGCGAACACCGGTCCGGCCGATGTCATCCCCGATCGCCCCTTCCCGCATGGCGATGCGCTTGCTCGGGCCGCTCTTGAGCAGCGCGTCGAGCGAGCCGTCCAGCAGCGCGTGGCCGGCCTCGCCCTCAGGGGCTGCCTTGCCGTAGAGCATACCGGCGGTGAGACGATCGGCCTTGGCGGCGCCCTCCCCAAAAAAGAGGGTACCGTTGTGGGCCGCGATGGCGCCCAGCACCCCGGCGTCTTTGGCGACGAGCTTCTTTTTGGGCGCGCGGGTCCGCTGGACGGTCCGCGGGGTGGCTGTGGCTGCGTCTGCTTCGGCTGCGATGCCGTCATCACCGCGGTCCTCTGGATCCTCGGTTTCCTTGGCTTGCAACTCGGTCGTCACAACATCCGGCGTGGCGTGCGCAGGGACAAAACGGCTGCGCATACTGAGGTCGTCGAGCTCCAGAGTGTGTCCCGTGACCGGGGACATGAACGCGGTGAGGAGCACCAGCATGTGCGCTCCCACGGACCCCAGTGCCAGCAGCCCCAGGTTGCCGCGAAAAAAGTCGCCGCCCAGGGGCCGATGGTCGATGGCCCCCACCTCCGTGTAGTCGAGCCGGACGTGAAACTCGCCGGTCTCGAACTCGACCAGATCGCCGGGCGCCATGGCCAGGCGCGCCACGTCAGGGCCGGCGGGGATGGTATGGCCGGCGTCTACCAGCTCACGCAGCGTGTAGCGTGCATCGCCCCGAGTGGCCGTGCCGGTCATCGATGGGGTAATGGTCAACATCGTGAGTCCGGCCTGGCGGACAATGAGGTCGATACCCTCCGGCAGGAGGTCCTCGCTCCCAGGGGTCCTGGGGCGATAACTGTCACCTGGACGCACATTGGTGTCATCCAGCAGGAAGGGACCCCTGGCTACGCGAGCATGAATGGTCTGAATGCTGCGTTTTCTTGTTGGGGCGAGCGAGCGAGCCGTGGTGCTGTTGGCCATGGGTGATTCTCAGCGCTTGCAGGGTGTGTTCGGTGTCGCCACCGCACCGGGTAGGACAGCGGTGCGCATGGAATGTTCCGAAGTTTTTTGGACTTTGGGATGGGGTGGGACAGCGCCCACCCACACCGAAGCCCGGTTCCACAGGGTTTCCAAAGACTGCTAGTGTTTCTGCACAGGGACATTGGTGAGTTTCCGGCGAGCAACTCGTCAATGTCGCTGTGCAGGAACACCAGGATGTCAGTGTGAGCCAAGGAGACACCCAGAGACGGGGCCGAAACAGAGAGGGGCGCTGGCCCGCGAGGGCGACGTGCGTCGCGTCAGCGTTGCTGTGCGTACTGATCTGCACCGTCGCCGCCGCGCAGGAGCGTCAGGGTACGCTGGCCCAGGGTGAGCCGCTGTTCAAGGCGTTGCGAGGCGCCGGTGCCTCTCCGGCCGCGATATTGGATCTGGTGACCAAGGTGCAGCCGCAGCTGGATCTTGAGCGAAGCCCCCGGCCTGGCGACGCCTGGTCGGTCACCGTGGGTGCCGATGGCGCCATCGTGAAGTTCGCCTTCGACGGGAAGCGCGGCGCCGCGCAGTGGCCTCTCTCACGCGCGGCTGCGCGCAAGGCAAAGCGGGAAGCTGCCGCGGCCAGGAAGCGAGCTGAGCGTGCCGAGAGGGACAAGGCGCGCGCGGCGAGGTTGGAGGCTCGCGCGCGTGCGCGCGAAGAAGACAATGCGGTCGGCGAGCCTGTGCCGACGGGTGATCTGCTGGCGCAATGGTTCGCCGCAGCCCCTCGTGACCGGGCTGCGCTGGAGGAAGCTGCCGGGCGTAAGTGGTCGTCAGCCGTGTTGCGTCGCAAGCTCGCCGGGCATTTCCGGTTTCGAGGCATCAAACCCGGCTTGCACACTTTCAAGACCGAAGCGGGGGCCACGTACAGTGTCGTCGTGCCCCGGATGTACAACCCGCGACGGGCGTCGCCGCTCCATATGAGTCTGCACGGCGGCGGCGGCAACGGCCCGCAGAATTGTCGTTCGCGATGGGACAAGCACGGCGGCCTGGGTCGGCTTCTCGTCGTCTGTCCCACCAGCCCCTCCGGACACTGGACGACGGCGCCAGCGGAGGCCATCGCGCTCGGGGTTCTGGCGGATGTGCAGACCCGCTTCCACATCAGCTCGGACCAGGTCTCCTTGGGGGGCGGAAGCAACGGCGGCACGGGCACGTGGCACCTTGCGGCCAAATACCCCTGGATCTGGGCAGCGGTCGTTCCGCGTGCGGGCGTGCGGCTGCGCAAGGAACCGTACGTAGACAATCTCGCGCACCTGCCGGCGTTCGTGATCCACGGGGCGCGGGACAGCCAGATTCATGTGTCCAACTCGACGTGGATGGTGGCGGAGCTGCGGAAACGACGCGCCGATGTGACCTACGTCGAGGTGGAGGAGGGCGGCCACAAATTCTTTGCGGAGTCGCTCAATCCGCGCGTGATCAAGTGGGTCACGCCCAAAAAGCGCAGGCGTCGCAAGTCCATCGAGTGGGTGAATCCCCGTGGCGCCGTGCCCGAGGTGGTCGACTGGGTGTCGATCGCTGGTGTTGGCACCGTGAAGGCCACGATCAAGGGGCAGGTCGTGGTGCTGGAGACCGACCGTGCGCCCGACTCGCTGCGGGTTTGGCTTCCCCGCGGTCTGATCGACGCCCGCAAGCCTGTGCGCGTCGTCCTCAACGGGAAGGAGGTGCACCGCGGACGCGGGCGGGACTCCGCGGCGCTCGCGCTCGAGTCGTTCGGGTTGACCGGCGACCTCCGGCGCGTCTTCTCCGCCGCGATCGACGTCGATCTCAGTCGAAAATGATCGCTTCGACCATCCGGTCTGCCACCAGGTTCGTGGGCAGGCCGTTCTCCCGGGCCGCGGCAAAAATCCTGAGCAGGTTGTCGTAGATCCCGGACGCGAGCTGGTGACTCTTGTCGGCGTCGTACCCTTCGAGTTCCATGGCCACGTTGACGAGACCGGCGGCGTTGATCGCGTAATCCGGCGCGTAGAGGATGCCCCTGTCCAGCAACGCCTGCCCGTGGCGGTCTTCGGCAAGCTGGTTGTTGGCACCGCCGGCCACAATATCGACCCGGAGTCGCGCCACGGAGCGATCGTCGAGGATCGCGCCGAGAGCGCAGGGGGCAAACACGGCCGCCTCCACGTCGTAGATCTCGTCTGGCGCCACGGCGGTGGCGCCAAACTCGTCCACGCATCGCCGAACGTTGGCGTCGATCACATCGGTGACGGTGAGCTCGACGCCAAGCTGGTGCAGCTCCCGCGCGAGGTAGTACCCCACCTTGCCCACACCCTGGATCGCCACGTGGAGGCCCTTCATGTCGTCGCGGTTGTAGCGCTCTTTCACGCACGCCTCGATGCCGCGCCTGACACCAAACGAGGTGAACGGGGACGGATCACCGCTTCCTGCCGCGTCCTGGGTACCGAGGACGTACTGTGTCCGTGTGGCGATGACGTCCATGTCGTCGGGCGTGGTGCCGCTGTCCTCCGCGCAGAGGTAGCGGCCACCCAGCGACTCGATGAAATCTCCAAATCTTTCAAAAAGGGCCACCCGCTCCGGCCCTCGATCGGGCAACCCCGGCGGCCGCATGATCACGCTCTTGCCGCCACCGTGGGGCAGTCCCGTGATCGCGGCCTTGTACGTCATGCCACGGGCCAGCCGCAACACGTCTCTGAGCGCGTCGTCGCTGGCCGCGTAGTGAATGCAGCGCGTGCCGCCAATGGCGGGCCCGAGCTTCAGATTGTGGATGGCAACGATGGCCCGGAGCCCCGTCTTCTCGTCGTGGCAGACGTGCAGCTCGCCGTAGCGCAGTTGCTCTGCATATCGCATCAGATCCAAAGGCTTCCTCTCAGTTGGCGAACGCGCCGGACGCCCGACAGAAGACGACCGTAGAAAAAAGATTTCAAGTCCTGAGGGTTCATGCCGAGAAGTGTTAGCGAAGACAACTCACTCGGTAAGACAGGATGTCGAGCCATCACCTCGCTGCCCAAGCAACGGAACCGCAGGGCAGCAACCCAAATTCAGGGAGGAATTTACGATGCCGCTCTACGTCAACACCAACGTCCCGTCTCGCTTCGCCCAACGTCAACTCGGTCGCAACCAGGCCTCCGCCCAGAAGTCCCTGGAACGGCTGAGCACCGGCCTGCGCATCAACAACGCCGCCGACGACGCCGCTGGGCTGGCCATCTCCAACAAGTTCCGCAGTCAGATCCGAAGCCTGGAGCAGGCTTCCCGCAACGCCTCCGACGGCATCTCCGTCATCCAGACCGCTGAGGGCGCCCTGGACCAGATGGGCGAGATTCTCACCCGGATGCGTGAGCTGGGCATCCAATCCGCCAACGGCTCCCTGACCGACACCGACCGCACCTTTCTGGACTCCGAGTTCCAGTCACTGTCCAGCGAGCTCAACCGCATCGCCGAGACCACCGACTTCAACGGCCGCAAGCTGCTCAACGGCTCCGCGTCCGCCGGCATCGCCTTCCAGGTGGGTCCGGGCAACACGACGAACGACCGGATCACTGTCAGCATCGCCAACAACCAGGCGTCGCAGCTCGGCACGGCCGGCACGAAGCTCAACACCCAAGGCGTCAGCACGGTGACCAAGTCGCAGAACGCGCTGGGTATCATCGACGCAGCCATCACGCAGATCAGCAACACCCGGTCCAACCTGGGCGCCTCGCAGAACCGGCTGACGGTGACCATCGACAACATCGGCACCTCCGTGGAGAACCTCGCCGCCGCCAACGCCCGCATCCGCGACGTGGACGTGGCGCGCGAGACCGCGCAGCTGACGCGGGCCCAGATCCTGGTCCAGGCGGGTGTCAGCGTGTTGGCCCAGGCCAACCAGGCGCCGCAGGTCGCGCTGAGCCTGCTCGGATAGACAACGAACACTTTCCACGACAACGAGGCAGTTTTGACTCAAGGCGCGCGGGCGGCGCGCCGATAAACCAGCATAAGAGGGGGGATGACCCACCCCACCGGAGGCCAGAGGCCATCGGTGGGGCGTCGTCGTCTCCGTAAACCAGGCTTCTCCACCACACAAAGGCGGGAAGATGTCGGTCGCATTTGGAGGGCTCGCCAGCGGGCTCGACACCAACTCAATCATCTCGCAGCTCGTAAACATCGAGCGCGGGGGCGTACGCCGCATCGAGGCGCGCCGCGCAGACGCGCAGGCCTCGTTGACGGCGTTCTCCGAGCTTGGGGACAAGCTCACCGAGCTGCGCGAGCTCATGAAGACGATGCAGGAGGGCAATGAGTTTGGAAAACTCAGTACGTCCTCCTCCGACGAGTCGATTCTCGTCGCATCGGCCACAGGTGACGCTGCCCAGGGCAGCTACGGCATCGAGGTCGAGCAGCTCGCAAAAAACAGCAAATCGATGTCCGAGAGCTTCACCGACAAAGACGTCGCGGGGCTGTTCGGTGAGGGCACACTGACGATCTCGGTGGGCGGCGTGGACGTGGACATCACGGTCGACGGCGACACCACCCTCAGCTCGCTCAAGGACGCGATCAACGCCTCCGGGTCGGAAGTCGTCGCCAGCGTCGTCAACGACGGCGGTGGGTTTCGCCTCTTCGTCGCTGGCAAGAGCACAGGCACCGACAACGCGGTGACCTTTGCCGAGTCCGGGACGCTGTCTACAAACCTGGGTGACCCCGGCAACGTACTCAGCGTCGCCCAGAACGCGCAGATCAAGCTCGACGGCGCCCTGACCATCACCTCACAGGACAATATCCTCGAGGACGTCATCGAGGGCGTCACGCTGGACCTCGGTAAGGCCGAGATCGGCAGCGAGGTCACCGTGGAGATCGAGCGCGACTCGGAGAGCCAGGTAGAGGCGTTCCAGGCCTTCGCCGACGCGTACAATGATGTCGTAAAGTTCGTGAACAAGAAGGCCCTGCCTTCCGAAGTGGGGACCCGATCTCCGCTGTATGGCGACCCGACTTTGCGCGCCGTGCGGTCCCAATTGCGCGGCTTGCTGCAGACCCAGGTACCCAACGGGTCGCAGTTTGAGAGCCTGGCGCAGGTCGGGTTCGAGACCAAGTCCGACGGGACGATCAAGCTCGACACCGACGACCTCAAAGAGGCACTCGCCACCGACTTCAAGGGCGTGCTCAGCATCTTCACGACGGACGGCACGGGCCTGGGCGACAAGTTCGAGAACACGCTGGATCAATTCCTGGACCTGGACGGTCTTCTCGACGGTCGCAAGGACGGCTTGAACCGGCGAATGAAGGATCTGAACCGGCAGATCGACACACAGAACTCCCGCGTGGCCAAATTCGAGGCCCGGCTCCAGAAGCAGTTCCTCGCCATGGAGCAGGCGATTCAGTCGCTTAACACCCAATCCAGCTATCTGGGTAATCAGCTCGGCATCTACTAG
>CALBXO010000870.1 GCA_937890335.1 uncultured Pseudomonadota bacterium
CGTCGGTCGCGCAGCCGGCGAGACAGGAAAGGGCGACAACAAGGGCCATGAACGCGGCCGTCGAGGCAGTTCTACACATCAAATCCTCCGTGTTTGGCGTCATGTATACCAACGGCCCCGGTCGGGGGGAAGGTCCTAGAATCGGTGTCCGACGCCGTAGACAAGAGCGACGGTGTCCACGCGGAACGCACCTGCGGCGCCGATGTACAGGCCAAAGCCGTCGGTGCGCCGAATCGCCACCCGCGCTGAGCCGAGCGGAAAGAACCGCCCGTTGCGGGAGACGACAGCCCCTCCGAGCAGCCCGAACTGCATCTCCACACGCACGAATTCCTTGACCTCAAACCCAAGTCCCGACCAGGCAACGCCGAGGGCTATCGACGGCGAGGCAAACCGCTCGACCACGCCGTCGTCGGTCAGCACTTTCGTGGTGGACAGGGGAAGGTTGAACAGTGAGACGACGTGAAACTCGCGCGGGAGAAAGTGCTCGTAGATGAAAACGGCCGAGCTGGTTGGGATGGCGTCGCGTCGAGCGACCTCGAGCGGCGGAATGTCGAAGAGTTGGGACTGCCCGAAGCTGAGTTCAAATGTGTGCTCGGGCGCTTTGGCGTCTGGCTCGTGTGCGTCGGCAGGCAGGCACCACAGCAACCCAAACGCCACCGCGGCTGCCCAGCGGGCAGTCCACGGGTTCACGGGGCGACCCACACAACAGCGGCCCCGGCGGCTACGACCTCACCGCTGGCTGCGTCGACGCGCACGACGGTGCCGCTGACCCCTTCCGACCTGATCTCGTAGAAGAACTTCATGACCTCCACCAGGCCCACGACCTGCCCGTCCGCGACCACGTCGCCCAGGCGGACGAACGGACCTTCATCCGGTGATGGCGCTGCGAAGAACATCCCGTCGATCGGCGCCCGCACGGCGCGGGACCCTGCGGGAAGGTCGGCCTCCGCGGCCTCGGCAAGGGCCACGAATGCCGTGTCCGACGCGGGGGTGGTCCGCAGCAGACGCTGACCGTACTCCGCGGGACCCCGGTGCACCTCGGTTACGCGTACGGCGCCGGCTACGGCGGGCGTGAACACCGGACGTTTGCGACCCACGACTTCGAGATGGCCAATCAGCTGGCCCTCGGCCAGGAACGCGCCAACTTCGACGGCCGGGAAGAACTCGCCCACAGTGGGGCACGACAGCTCGATTTCCCCTTGGTTTTCACGCAGGATAGCGTCAGTCATCGCGCCAGGACCTCCAGATCATGCAGGGACCAGATGCGCGGGTTCTTGATCCGGCGCACGCCGTAGGCCTGGTAGCTCATCTCCACAATCGTCTCCAGGTAGCCCCGGAGCTCGCCGAGCAGGACAATCTCGTCCGTGTCCATCTGTCGCGCTGAGGCGACGGGGTCCATGTCCCCTTCGATGGTCTGCTCCACCTTGGCCATACCCTGCTGGATCTTCGCTCTCTCGTCGGGATCGTCGGTCGCGATCTGGAAGTCGTCGTCCAGCTTGGCGTTGAAAGCGCCAATCGCCAGAGTCCGCCCCTCCATCACAGCCAGCCGCGTCATCGGCGTGGACAGCTGCAACACCGGGTCGTACGGGTGACCGGCCATGGCGTAGTAGCCCGCGCCGGAAGCTTTGCGCAGCAACACCGTGATCATGGGCACGGTGTTGGTGCTGTTGGTGTAGATCAGGGAGGAGCCGTAGCCCAACAACCCCAAACGCTCTGCCTCGGGGCCGATGTCGAAGCCGCTGATGTCCTGGAGCCATACCAGGGGAATTCCGTCTGCATTGCAGGCGCGGCTGAAGGCGGCGACCTTCGCGATGCCCTCTCGGTAGAGGATGCCGCCCGCCCGCCGTTTGCTCGGGTCGTCAGGCCGTCGGACCAGGTCCTGGTTGTTGGCCACGATGCCGACATGGAGTCCGGAGATGCGCCCCACGCCGCAGACCATCTCCTCGCCTCGGTCCGGGTGGAACTCCCAGAACAGCGACGCGTCGAGTAGCCGGGCGATGACCTCTCGAACCGCATACCGGTGGGTGTGGCTGTCGGGGAAGACGCCGGCGAGCTCGTCGGTGGGAAACGCGGGCGGAGCTGGCTCGACACCGTACCGGTAATAGGGAACCGCGCTGGTGGGCAGGCTCTGGATCTCTGCCCGAATCACGTCGATGCAGGTCTGGTCGTCCGGCACACGCTGGTCCGCGCAGCCAGACAGGTGCACGTGCACGTCGGCCCCGCCGATGCCCAACGACGTGATGTGTTGGCTCTTTGCGCCCTTGATCAGCGCCGCGCCGGCGATGACCATATACGCCTGCTCGGTCATCACGACCTTGTCACTGATGATCGGCATGTAGCCGCCACCGGCGATGCAGTCCCCGAAGACGCCGGCAATCTGCGGGACACCTGCGTCGCTGAGCAGGCTGTTCATTTTGAAGATGTGGCCAGCGCCACGCTTGCCAGGGAACGTGCGCCCCTGCTGCGGCAAAAAGAGGCCGGAGCAGTCCACCAGGTAGACCACCGGCACTTTGAGCCGCAGCGCGATCTCCTGCGCGCGCTGGATCTTCTCTGGTGTGCGGGGCCACCAGGAGCCGCTGGCCACCGTGTTGTCGTTGGCGATGACGACGGTGTGCCTTCCCCCGATCCGCACGAACGCGGTGATGACGCCGGCGGCAGGGCTCGTCCGTCCACCAAAGTCCTCGCCCTGGTTCACGAAGGTGCCTACCGGTCGTACTTCACTGCCGGCATCGGCCAGGCGATCGATCCGCTCCCAGGTCGTCAGTTTGCCCTTGTCGTGGCAGCGCGCCTCGTACTTTGGGCCCCAGCCGGCCCGAACCTCCGCGCGCAATCCCAGGATCCGCGCTTCGAGCAGCTGGGTGTGCGTGACGTTGCGCTGCCAGGCGGACGACTCGGTGTCGGCGGCCTCCCCGATTGGGTCCAAAGACACCCTGGCCATCAGATCTCCTCCTTGTAGGTCGCCATGAAGGCGCCCATCTGTGCCGTGTCGTACTCGCCGGACCGGAAGGCATCCGAGTCCAACACCGCGCGCTGCACGCCGCGCGTCGTGGGAACCCCTTCGATGTCCAGCTGTTTGAGCGCGTCCAACATCCGCTCGATCGCCTGCTCTCTGGTGTCCGCGTGCACGATGAGCTTGCCGATCAGTGAGTCGTAGAAAGTCGGGATGCGGTATCCGGCGACCGCGTGACTGTCGAGCCGCACAGGGCCAGCCTGCGCATACCGCCACGAATCGGGCGCCTCAAACCGGGTCAGGAGACCCGGGGCTGGGCGGAAACCCTGCGTTGGGTCCTCCGCGTTAAGTCTGCACTCGATGGCGTGGCCCCGCAGCGCGATGTCGTCCTGGGTCAGGGTGAGCCGCTGACCCGCCGCCACGCGCAATTGCCATTCCACCAGGTCGATCCCCGTCACCAGCTCCGAGACGGGGTGCTCGACCTGAAGGCGCGTGTTCATCTCGAGGAAGAACAGCTCGCCGGACGGTGCCCGCAGGAACTCGACCGTTCCCGCCCCCACGTAGCCAAGCTCGGACAGCGCGCTGCAGAGCGTCGCGCCGAGGGTCGCGCGGCGCTCCTGACTGACGCACGGCGACGGGGCCTCTTCCAGAAGCTTCTGGTTGCTGCGTTGGACAGAACACTCGCGCTCGCCGAGATGGACCACGTTTCCGTACTGGTCCCCGAGCACTTGAAACTCGATGTGGCGCCCGCTTTCGACGAAACGTTCCAGGTACAGGCTCCCGTCGCCGAATGCGGTGAGCGCCTCGAGGCTGGCCTGGTCGTACGCCCGCGGAAGCTCGTCAGGGGAGCGGCAGATGCGCATCCCCTTGCCCCCACCGCCCGCGGTCGCCTTGAGGAGCACCGGGAAGCCAACCTGCTCCGCGGCCAGCGCCGCCTCCTGCTCGCTGCGGACGAGCCCCTGGCTGCCGGGGACACCGGTCACACCGAGCTTCGTCATGGTCGCGCGGGCGGTGACCTTGTCGCCCATGAGGCGCAGGGAGCCGGGGCGCGGGCCGATGAAGGTGGTCCCCTGCGCCTGACAGCGGGCTGCAAACCGAGCATTCTCCGCAAGGAAACCATACCCAGGGTGCAATGCCTGACAGTTGGTCTGGCGCACGGCCTGCAGGATGGCGTCCTGGTTCAGGTACGAGCCGGCGCTCGGGCCCGGCCCAATGCAGATCGTCTCGTCCGCGTGTTGAAGATGGGGCGAGAGGGAATCCGCCTCCGAGTAGACGGCAACGGACTCAACGCCGAGTTTTCTGCACGCGTGGATCACACGCAGCGCGATCTCAGCGCGGTTGGCTACAAGCACACGTCGAAACACTCACTGTCCCTTGATGTGGGGCGGCTTGAAATGAAGCTCGCATGCCCCGTTTTCGCACGAATTCAGCTCGGTCTTGTTCCAGCGATAGCGATTCGCGGCGACCCAGGCGTACCCCTTTCCGGCCATCCACATGGCGCCGGGAAGGTGGAAGAAAAGCGCGACCCAGCCCACCCACGGAAAGACCCGAATCACCTCACGGACGGCCGCCGCCGCCCGGTGAATCTCGCCTTCAGGCGTGATGAAGTGCATCGCCTCGTAGCAGTCCTCGCGCCGAACCCCGGGAAAGCGCTCCTCGAGGCCGACGACGTGCATGTCCACGGGCTCGATCAGGTTGCGCCGGTCCCATGCCTTGATGTTGTCGCGCTGCCGACAGCAGATCTGACACAGACCGTCGTAGATGAGAACGTAGCGTCCGTCGTTCACTTGTAGTTGTCCGCGATGATGACCTCGAGAAACCAGTCGTCCTGCCAGCCGGGCGGGTTGTCGATGCAGGTTTCGTCCTCGTCCTCGGGTGCGGTGTGACACCAGCCTCGCGAGCCGCCGCACGGCGTGACTTCGCCGAGGCAGTATTTCTCAAACATCCAGTCCTCGTACTCGCCCCAAGACTGTTTGGAGACCGTGTACGTCGGATCGTACACCCTTTCCCCCACCCCGACGATGATGTGGTTTGTGTCGTACCAGTTCTTGGTCTCCCGCCCGACCGCGCTGATGGTCCGTGTCTTGTAGAACGAGTATTTGTCGTCGCCGTGGTCTGGAAAGCGGAACCAGACCCAATGTGCGTCGATGCCATGGAACTCGATGAGGGCCATGAGCAGGCCGCGGAACTCGCCGCATGCGCTGCGCCGGAAATCCAGGAACACGTTGACGCGATCGTCAATCTGGTCCCGCGGCGGTCGGGCAAAACCGCCGTAGGTGTACCCCTGGTCCTCCAGAGTTCGGCTGCCTCGCAGCTGCGAGAGGCTGATGAGATGGGCCATCTCTTCGCTGCGCGGGTCCCCGACACCGTGATCCTCCCAGAGGCCCGCCGCCCACTGCGCCGACCAGACGACCGGTTCCCGGTACAGGGGTGCATCGGGGATTGGATCTCTCCAGCTGGTGGGCAGCAGATGGCTGGACCGAAGCGGTTCACGGCCGTCGCCGGCGAAAGCCCAGACCAGATCCAGTGTCCAAAGATCCACGCGATCGGGAAGTTGCGGCGTGTCGATCACAACGTCGCTGAAGAGCACGGTGTTGAGGTCACCCTCAGCCCACGACTCGAGTGGGCGCACGGTCTGGGTTTGCTGTCCCAGCGCGACGACCGGAAGATCCGGTACTGTCTCGGAGCGCAGCGCGAGCGTCACCGTCACCTCGACAGCCGATGGGGCCTCGCCAAATCCGCGCCACACGATGGGCGCCTCCACGCGCATCGGCGTGGATCGGGTGTACGGGGCCGGCTCGTTCCACGTCGCGACGAGCTGTCCGGCGTCATCCATCAACCCGTCCGAGCGCCAGACCTCGTCTTCCACGACGGTGTGCGCGTTGTCCCAATCGGGGCCCGTGATCTCGTACACGTGGCGGTTCGACATGCCGGGTGCGCTTCCAAGACGAACCGAAGCTGGGAAGAGATCGACGCGCTCACCAGCCTCCA
>CALBXO010000871.1 GCA_937890335.1 uncultured Pseudomonadota bacterium
CCTGGTTGTGATCCGCCACCGGAAAGTGGGGCTCGAACCACTGAAACTTCTCCGTTCTGACGACGTAGTGCCCAAGATGTGGGCCGAGTTGTGGGGCGAGTACGCTCGGCCCGACGTAGCGATCAACGCCGTCGCTGATGAGCTGGATTGGGTTCTGCGGGAACTCGTTGGTCTCTGTGGTCCACTCGGCGTCGTCGCTGAAGACGTACGTTCCGGACTTCAGGGCGCAGCAGGCGAGGGTTCTCTCGTAGACCTGGCGCTCGAGCGCCGCCAGGAGGTTGTCGGGGGAGACCAGGCCGTTGCGCAGCACGACCTGGCTTGCGGACTCGCCCTCGCGCCGGTCGTCGAGTGCGTCGGTGAGGTCGTCGAGGTCCACCAACTCCATGTCCAGCAGGATCGCGCCGAGCGACTCCGAGGACGACTCGCTGACCGCGTGCACGGGCTCGCCGCGCAGGAAGTAGACTGCGCGGTCGATGGCCTGGCCATGGAGCGTAAGGATGCCCGTGGCCTGGTTGGCGAACATCTTGTAGAGCAGCGCCGGGAACGGGGACGCCTCGAGCGTGCCGACGTTGTGCATGACGGTGCGAGGGTTCCCCACGCCGATGACGATCTTGTCGTGGCCGGGACGCGTCGGCGTGTCGGGGCGCTTCTCGTACTCCTGAAAACTGCCGCCCCCGGTGAACACTTCGTACTCATCGTCCGCGGCTGGCTCGCGCACAAACTGCTCGATGCACTCCAGGATCTCCCGACCGCTGAAAGGTTTCTTGAGGCAGTCGTCGTAGGGGGTCAGGTCCAGCGGTGTCGACGCGCTCTTGGCGACCATGGCGATGACCGCGCTGCGGGCGTCGAGCTCTTTGGCCGTGCGTCGCAGCTCGGCCGCCGTGTCGAACGGCAGCTGCAGGTCCACCAGCAGTATGTCCACGCCGCGCGCCGTCAGGGACGTGTGCGCCGTAGCTGCGTCGGTTGCGACCTCGGCGTCGAGGCCGCGCTTGATGAGAAACCGGCCAAGTTTGGCCACGAGTTTGGCGTCCTGGCTCACCACCAGCACGCGGTTGTTCTTGCGCATGAGCAGAACTGTAGGCCGAGGTCAGCAGGATCGTCAATTCCGTGTGTTCTGGTGGAGGCGGCCGCAGGTTGCCTTGTGTGCGGGTTGGGGCAGGGGGTAGCGTGGCGATTCCATGGAAGAAATACAGAATCTGCTAGCCCGCCTTCCCGCCGATACCTCCGATCCCGATGCCCTCCTGGACGTGTTCATCGAGTGGACAATGGACCGCGGGCTGGAGCTGTACCCGGCGCAGGAAGAGGCCGCGCTCGAGATCTTTGCGGCCTCGCATGTGGTGCTCAACACCCCGACGGGCTCCGGGAAGTCTCTCGTCGCGCTGGCGATGCATTTCTTCTCGTTCGCGACGGGTCGCCGCTCGTACTACACGTCGCCCATCAAGGCGCTGGTGAGCGAGAAGTTCTTTGACCTCTGCAAGCATTTCGGCGCTGAGAACGTCGGAATGCTCACGGGTGACGCCTCCATCAACAAGTCCGCCCCGATCATCTGCTGCACCGCAGAGATTCTGGCGGCGACGGCGTTGAGCGAGGGCAATGGCGCCGGGGTGCACCACGCGATTCTGGACGAATTTCACTACTACGGGGACCGGGACCGCGGCATGGCGTGGCAACTGCCGTTGCTGCTGCTTCCGGACACCACGTTCCTGCTGATGTCGGCCACGCTGGGCAACCCACAGGAGGTCGCCACGAGGCTGGAGCGGCGGACGGGGCGACCCGTGGCGGTCGTTCGCACGACCGAGCGTCCGGTGCCCCTGGAGTTCACGTACAGCCTCGAGCCGCTGCTGGAGACGATCCAGAACCTGGCTGAGAAGGGCCTCGCGCCCTTGTACGTGGTCAATTTCACGCAGCGCGAATGCGCGGAGCTGGCCCAGAGCCTCACGAGCACGAATTTCTGTACCAAGGAAGAGAAGAAGGCGATCGCCGCCGCGATGAAGGGGTCTCGCTTTGACACGCCCTACGGCAAGACGGTGCGCAAATACCTTCAGCACGGGATCGCCGTCCATCACGCGGGCCTGTTGCCGAAGTACCGGTTGCTGGTGGAGAGCCTCGGGCAGCGCGGGCTGCTGAAGGTCATTTGCGGGACGGACACCCTTGGCGTCGGCATCAATCTCCCCATCCGGACGGTCCTTTTTTCTAAACTCTGCAAGTTTGATGGGGTGAAGGTGCGGCTGCTGTCGGTCCGCGACTTCAAGCAGATCGCCGGACGGGCCGGGCGCAAGGGGTTTGACGACAAGGGGCTCGTCGTCTGCCAGGCACCCGCGCACGTGATCGACAACCTGCGGCTGGCAGCCAAGGCCACGGGCAAGAAGAAGTTCGTGCGCAAGAAGCCGCCGGAACGCGGCTACGTGCACTACGACGAAGACACTTTTCGTAAGCTCATCTCCGACGAGTCGGAGACGCTCAAGTCGCGGTTCACGGTCACACACGGGATGCTGCTCAATCTCCTGCAGCGCGGGGACGACGCCGGGTGCGGCTACCGGGCCCTGATCGACCTGATTGATCTCAGTCATCACGGCGACGGCAAGAAGACGCGCCTGCGACGCAAGGCCCGCATGCTGTTCCAGTCCTTGCGGGAGGCGGAGATCCTGGAGGTGGTGGCGCGTACCGATGGCCGGCGTGGAGGCCGGGTGCGCGTCGCGCAGGAGCTCCAGCACGACTTCTCGATCCACCACTCGCTCTCCATGTTCCTGGTGCACGTGGTGGCGGACCTGGACGTGCAGGCGCCCGACATTCACCTGACGGTGCTCAGCTTTGTCGAGGCGATTCTGGAGAACCCCGGCGTGGTGCTCCGGCAACAAAAAGAAAAGGTCCGGAGCGCCGCGTACTTCGAGATGAAGATGGAGGGCATCGAGTACGAGGAGCGACAGGAGAAGCTCGAGAAGATCACCTGGCCGATGCCCGAGGGCGACGTGATCGTGGCCGCCTACGAGGCGTTTCGGGAGTCGCATCCGTGGCTGGTCAACGCCGAGATCAATCCCAAATCCGTCGCCCGCGATATGTACGAGCGGTACGCGAGTTTCAACGACTACGTGGGCGAATACGGTCTGGAACGGTCCGAGGGGGTGCTGCTGCGCTACCTGAGTCAGACCTATAAGGCGCTCAAACAGAACATCCCGGAGCAGGTGAAGACGGAGCCGCTGCACGACATCATCGCCTACCTGCGCGAGGTGCTCGCGAGAGCGGACAGCAGCCTCGTCCGCGCGTGGGAGGGGATGCAAGATGGTGTCGAGCAGACCGAGTCGGAGGGGCCGCCGCCGCTGTTGGACATGGACAGCAAGGCGTTCCGCGCGCGAGTCCGTGCGGAGCTGCGGGCGGTGGTCTCTGCGCTGAGCCGGGGCGAGTACGACGATGTCGCGCGGCTCCTGGCACCGCAGGGCGAGCCGTGGACCGCCGAGCGGGTGGGGGAAGCGCTTGCGCCGTTCTTTGAGGACTACGAGAAGATCGTGTTCGACCATCGTGCGCGCGCGACCGACCTGACACAGCTCCGCCGAGAGGGCCGCGGGTCGTGGGCGGTCACGCAGGTACTTTGCGACCCCGACGGAGACAACATCTGGTACCTGTCGGGCCGGGTGGAGTTGACCGGGGAAGAGACCGGCGACGCGGAAGAGCGTCTGTTTCGGCTCGATTCCATCTCGGCGTGACCCAGCGCGTCGGGGCCCCACAGAAATCTGTTGTACTCTCAAAGAATACACCGCTGCCGGGGGTGGCGCGACCGGCCGCTGTCGCGCTAAGTGGTTGAATTTACTCGTGTTTGTTTGCTTGGCTATGGTTGGCATTGACCTTGTACTAAGGCCAAACCAGAAACCAACGGAGTCATCATGGCCAAGTCAGATACCACTCACCTCATCGCCCTCATCGCCGTCGCTTTGACCCTGGCTGCCTGCGGCGCCAACGAGTACCAGGACGACGACGAGGAGCGTCGCCGCAACGAGCCCGCCTGTGACCGATTGTCCGAGGCCTCGTGTGCGCAGCGTTCCGATTGCGAAGCGCTCTACATCGAGACCGGCTGCGCCGACCCTTGCGGCGGTCTCGACGGGGACCAGGAGGAGCAGCTGGACTGCTACATGGTCGAGCCGGAATGCGGCGAGCCTGCGTTTGACGGCTGCCGGGAGCTGCCCGAGCCGCCGAGCGAATGTCACACGGACGAAGATTGCGGTCCGAACCAATACTGTGAGTCGAACGGCCGCGACCACGGCGAGGGCAACGACCCCTTCGTCGAGGAGACCGACTGCGCGTGCGCTCCCTGTGCCGACGACGAGGATTGTGCGTGCAATTGCGGCACGCCGGCACCCCGACCGAGCGAGGGGCAGTGCGTGGATCGAGCGTCCAGTTGCGACAGTGACGCGGACTGCAGTGACGGGTACCAGTGCGTCTTTGACGGTGGCCCGTCCGACGGTGCCGACTGCGCCTGCGCGCCCTGCGCTGAGGACCAGCTGTGCGAGCCGTGCGACTGCGGCGGGGGTGAGGGCTTCCGAGAGTCCGAGGGGTCCTGCCAGCCGGCGCCGCCGAGCGAAGACTGCGAGAGCGACTCGGACTGCGGCGAGGGTGAGTTCTGCATCCTCAACAATGCCTGCACCTGCGGCGACGAGTGCCCGGACGGCGTGCCCTGCAACCCGGACCCGGATCCGTGTGACTGCGGCGGTGGCGGGTTCTGCGTGACGGACTGACCCGTCCGCGTTCGTCGAGGTCTGTGATTGAAAGAAGAGCGCGCGTCGGCCTGGCCGGCGCGCGCTTTTCTTTGTGGGGCCGATGGCGGACACTGCCGCCATGCGCCTCTGCTGCGATCACAGGACCCGAGAACAAGGACCCACCGCGGCGTGACTGCGACGGAGGAACAGCGCCAGCGCCGATGGCCGTGGGTCGCCGTGTCGTCCTTTCTGCTCAGCTGGCTCTACGCGATTCGCGTGTGGTGTCCGGACGTATGGTGGCACCTGGCGACCGGGCGCTGGATGGTGGAGAACGGACAGATTCCGGCCACGGATCCGTTCTCGTTCACCGCGGCAGGGCAGCCCTGGATCGATGTGAACTGGGCCAGCGATCTCGTCTTGTACGCAGCGTGGGCGGCCGGGGGCGCGGCGGGCGTTGTCCTGCTCAAGGTCGCCTTGGCGTGGGGGCTCCTGGGCGCCCTCGGGACCGCGCTGCGCCGGCTTGGCGTCGGCGCCGGCGCGGGGATTGGGACTCTCGTCATGGTGGCGTTTGTCCTGCAGCCCCGGTACTCCATGGCGCGCCCGAGCACCCTTGGTGGCGTCTTCCTCGCGGTTGCCGTCTGTCTGGCTGTCTGGACGTTCACGTCGACCCGGCGGTGGGGCGCGTGGCTCTTTGTTCCGCTTCTGCTGTGCTGGCAGCAGTTCCACCCGAGCTCCATCGTAGGGTTGGCCATTCTGGGCGCCGTAGCGGCGGGGTTTGTGCTGGTCCGACGTTGGCCGGAGGCTGCACATGCAGGCGGCGCCCTGCTGGTGGCCGCTGGCGCGTTTGTGGCGACGCCGCAGGGTCGCCAGATCCTTGGCCACTTCCTGACCTACCAGGAGGACTCGCTGATTGTGGCGCGGACCATGGAATGGGCCCCGCTGCGGCTCTCCATGCCCCTGGTCTGGGTGCCGTGGGCCCTGTTTGCGGCGGCGGTCGCCGGGGGCATTCTGGCTCGCAAGCGGCCCTTGGTGTTGGGCATGGCGCTTGTGGGGGCGGCGCTCGGGATGCGGTTCACGCGCCACCTCTACCCCGGAATACTGCTCGCCGCGCCAGCGCTCGGCATCCTGGCGCAGACCGGTGTGGACTGGCTGCAGCGCAAGGGGTGGGCACTGGGCGCCGCCGCGCTTGGGCCTGCTGCTGGCGTTGCGGTCGTGGTGGCCAACCTTGCGATCGTCCCCCTGCCGGTCTTCCACAACAATTTTGGGTTTGACGCCGACCTGGCCGCGTACCCCCACGATACCCTCCCGGTTCTGCGCACCCTCCCGCCGGGTAGGGCGATGAATGACTATGGCATCGGCGGATACCTGATCTGGGAGCGCGTCCCCGGCGGCGTGTTCTTTGACGGACGCTCGGGGCAGGTCTTCACCGAGGCCCATTTCCGCGATCTCTACCGTCCTGTGGAGACGTCGTCCGCAGGTTTGGAGCGGGTGGCGGACCAGTTTGAGGTCGTCTACGGCATCTCCAAGGTGAAGAGTCATGTCGGCAACCAGATGATGAAATCGCCCGAGTGGGTGCCCGTGCGGCACGGCCAAACGTCGAGCCTCTTCGTGCGGCGCGCCGAGGCGCACCGCGTCACCGACGGAGGGCGCGCGTTGTATCCGCTGTTGCGCTGGAGCGCCGAAGCCGCCTGGACGCGCGCCCACTACGACGCCGTGCTCGCCGACCCGGAGACCAGCCGCCAGCTCCGAGCCGAGTTCCTCCACGCGCTGCGCGAGGACCCAGATGCACTGGTGGTTCGGCGGACCCACGCGCATCTGGCGTCTTCACATCCGTCCTGGCTGGAGGCGTTGGAGCGGGACCTGCGCCGGTGATTGCATGCGGAGCGTCTGGCGGCGCAAGATGCGCGCGACGTCGGGACGCCCCGAGCCGTCGTGGTGTTCCACGGAGAAGGTATGCATCGAGTCGTCGGGTTGATTTTCGTGCTCGTGGCCGTCTCTTGCCAATCGGCGCCGCAATCCAGGGATACCGGGGGGGGCGCTGCCGAGCCCGTATATGGGGAGGAGCTCGGCTACGGCCAGGCCCAGTGGGTGGAGGAGGCTGCGGCGACACGGCTTGGCCTCAACCCCGAGGAGTACACAGCCGCAGGTCTGGCCACCGGCGCGGGCGACCTGTACCTCACGGTCAGCACCCACACGATGAACCCTGAGAGTACCGCGCCGTTGGAGGTCCAGCTTGTGTTGGTGCGCGATGGCAAGACCACCGCTGTGATCTCGGGTTTTGAGCAGGTTTTTGGGGCGTCAGAGTCCGTGTACGACGAGCTCGGTCATTGTGAGGAGGCGTTTGCGGCGGCACGTTGGCGCGAGGTCTCGGGCCGCTGGTTCATGAGTTTTGAGCTGTCGTGCCGCGCGGGCGACGACGTCATCAGCACCAACACGGTGGCCGCGTTCTACGTCGGGATCGGCTCGCTGCCGGGTCCACCTCAGCGCGTCTGGACCGGTCGGGTCAGTGGCGTGGAGTCCACATACGGCGAGTGCGTCCTCACCTGGGACACGACCTTCGCGCTGACGGGGGGAACGCTGACGCAGGTGGTCACCGCCGTGGCGAGCTTTGACGCGGAAGAGTCGGAGGACGCGTACATGGCGCGCGAGGAGTGCGTGGTCGTCGAGACCGACCGTGTCGCGACACAGCGGTTCGAGCTTCCGGTGCCCGCGCGTTTGGCGAGCCCTGACCACTGACAGCTGCCTGGCGTGCCGTGGACCTACTGGGCCAGCCCGCAGTCCTGCACCTGGCCATTGCACTGTCCATCGTAGAACGCGGGACCGAGGCAGGACCACAGCGAGTCGAGCTGGGCCGGGCAACTGTTGGAGAGGCATACGCCGACATCGGGCTGCTGAAGGCACCCGAGCAGACACGGCAACGTGCTCTCCGCGACGTTTCCGCAGCGGTTCACGGCGCACTCCCCGAGCCCGAAGAGTCCGCATTGGCGGCAGTCGCCCCCCCCGTTGCTGACGCAGCTCAGCGTGCAAGCGCCGTCGTTGGGATCGCAGTCGTCGTTGCAATCGGCGAAGTTGCCGCAGGTCGACACGCCCTCAAACGGCTCCATCGTCGTGAGGTAGAGCAGACACATCTCGTCCAGGCTTCCGTCTCCCCATTCCACATCGCGCGGCTCGAGCTGCTCGCCGTTGACGACGGGTTGGTTGCTGCTGGAGTTGTCGTAGATGCACTCCACGGACACGGAGTCCCCCGGCGCGAACTCGATGTAGCTGTCGGGTTTGAACTCGTAGAATTGCTGCCAGGCGAAGTCGTAGTCCGGGATGTCCACGATGCACTCTGAGCCGCGGGAGCTGTTGACGCGTGCGCGAATCTCCGTGCCCAGCATGTGCATATGCGGCGCCGTCCCCACCAGCAGCAGCGTCTTGCCGAAGATGTTGGGGTAGGTGGCGCCCTCGCGCGCGCGCGCCTCACCCGCGGGCAGGTTCAGTTCGAAATCGGGGATGGGGAGGATCTTGATCTGGTTGCTCGGCGGCGTGTCCAGCGTTCGCAAGTGGATCTCGGTCCTGTCGGCGCGCGGCTCCCCAACCAGCAGGTTGTAGTGGACCTGCATGACAATCTTGGACCCAGCGGGGATTACGTACGCGGAGTCCTCGGGGTAGTGGGTGGGGACGGAGCCCGGGACCCAGCCGGCGACCGTTCCCAGTAGATCTCCTGCCCTGGGGCCCCCGAAGCAGCGGTAGCCGGGTTCGGCGTCCTCCGCTTCGAGGTCGTCCAGCCGCTCGACCTCGGCCGCTGGCACCAGGTAGAACAGCACGTGGTGAACGATGGCGCGCTGGTCCGGGACGACCTGGTACGCAGACAGGTAGGTGTCGCGGTCAAAGTCGTGATCGAGAACCAGGCAGCGGTAGTCGTCCGAGCGATCGGGGTTGGCCGTGTAGGGCTGGGCAGCGCGGAGGATGAGGTCGGGGTTCTCCAGCGTGGTCGGAGGCCGTACAACTTGCGGGTCGTCCGCCGGATCTCCCTCGGGCATCGCGGTGTCGATCCAGGTGCCAATGGCCTCGATCTGGGCGGCCGTCAGACGCCGCTCGCCCTCGAACTCGCGGCAGTCCTCCGCGGGCAGCCACGGCGGCATGGTTCCAGACTCAACGGCGTCGCGCACCGCCTGGTTCAGGGCCGTGACCTCGGAATAGGTCTCCAGGGCAAACCCGCCGACACCACCGTCGGTGTGGCAGCCGGCGCAATTGCGGTCCATGAGCGGCTTGATGTCCTTGTACCAGGTCACCGCCTCCATACCGCCATTGTTGGCGCCGTTGTTTCCGTTGTTGGCGCCGTTGTTTCCGTTGTTGGCGCCGT
>CALBXO010000872.1 GCA_937890335.1 uncultured Pseudomonadota bacterium
GGCGGTGAGCGCGTCCTTGGCCTGCTGGCGGGCTTCCTTGTCGATGGCGGTCAGCTCCTCGTCGGTCGCCATCTCCATGGCGAGCAGGTCGGCGCGGAGGTTGGCGATGGGGTCGCGCTGCTGTTCCTCGGCGAGCTCCGCCTTGGTGCGGTACTTGGCCGCGTCGGACATGGAGTGACCGCGGTAGCGGTAGGTGCGGACCTCGACGAACGTGGGGCGCGATTGATCTCGGGCGCGGTCCACGGCCTCCTTGATCCCGGTGTACATGTCAAAGATGTCCTGCCCGTTGATGGACGCGTGGTCCATCGCGTAGCTGACGGCCTTGAGCTGAATGTCGGTCTGCCGGTTGATGCGGCTCATCTCCGTGCCCATCGCGTATTTGTTGTTCTCCGCGATGAAGACGCAGGGCAGGTCCCAGATGCTCGCGTGGTTGAGCCCCTCGTGGAACACGCCCTGGTGGATGGCGCCCTCGCCGAAGAAGCAGACGGCGATCTGGCCCTTCGCGTGGTACTTGGCGCCCCAGCCCAGGCCCGTGGCCAACGGGATCTGAGCACCCACGATGCCCCAGCCGCCGTAGAAGCCCTTGTCCACATCGAACACGTGCATGGAGCCGCCGCGACCGCCGGTGGACCCGGTCTTCTTGGCGAGCATCTCTGCCATCATCGGATCGACGCCTACACCGCGGGCCATGGCCTGCCCGTGGGAGCGGTAGGAGCCGATCACGTAGTCGTCGGGCCGTAGCGCCAGTTCAAGCCCGGCGGCCACGGCCTCCTGGCCGATGTACAGGTGGCAGAAGCCGCTGAACTTCTGCATCTGGTAGGCCCGGCCGACCACCTCTTCGGCGCGCCGGATCTGGCTCATTTTTCGGAAGGCCTCGACCAATTGCTCTCGGGTGAGATCGGTCGGGTTCTCGGTGCGCGGCATCGTCGCTCCAAGGTCAGTGGGATGGCCCTGTCAGGCCCGGTGGTGTCGAACGTGTCGGCGGAGTTTTAAACCTCCAAACCGCGGACCGTCAAGCTGCGACCGTTGCAGTGCCCGCCGGTCGGGTCGCCGGATTGGGCGAGCGGTGCGGGGGCCATCGCAGACACGCCAGGACTTTGGCGTGGCAATCTACGTCGCAGCCTCGGGTGGCGGGGCTTGGGGGAGGCCGAGGTCGAGCGCCCGTTCGCGGTGTAGGGCCACATCCTGGCGCACCGGGAGGATCAGCGTCGCGGCGGTGCCCCCTTCCTCGGCAGAGCGCAGCCGCAGAGTACCCCCGTGGTGCGACGCGGTGTCGAGGACGATGGTGAGCCCGACACCGGCCCCGTCGCCGCCGTTGGCGGTGAAGAACGGGTCGGCCACATGCGCCAGGTCGGCGGGAGAAATTCCGCACCCGCGATCGATGACTCGAATCTCGACGTAGTCGCCGTCGCGTACGGTCTGAAGCAAGACCTCGGGGGCGGTCCGGTCCACGGCCAATGAGGCCTTGATGGCGTTGCTGAGCAGCTGCGCCACCGACTGCACGACCTGTCCTGGCATGCACTCCACTGTCCCCACCTCTGGATCGAGATGGAGCTGGATGTGGGTGCGCAGTCGGGCGCGGAGGTAGACCATCCATGTGGCCGACTCGACCGATTGGTTGAGGTCTACCTGTTGGAACTCGACGTCGCTGCCCTCGAGGGAAAATTGCCTGAGGTTGGAGACGATCGTCCGGATGCGGGCTGTCCCGTCCTGGCACTCCGTGAGCATCTCCAGGTGCTCGGCGGCGTCGAATCTGGGCGCGGCTCCGGACACTGTGCCGCGCAGGTCCTCTTTGAGCGTCTGGAGGTTGGAGACGAGGAAGCTCAATGGGTTGTAGATCTCGTGGGCGACGCCCGCCGACAGCAGACCGACGCTGGCCAGCTTCTCGCGCATGAGGACCTTGCCCTGCAGCGCGCGTCGATCCGTGTCGTCCCTGGCAACGCCGATGATTCCGACGATGTCGTCGTTGTGACGCAGCGGCCCCATTCTGACGATCGCCACCCGCGAGCCAGCCTCGTGGTTGACGTTCACGGACAGCTCGCACGACTGCCCACCGGCCGCCCTGCTTATTGCGTCGCTGAGGCTCGCGCGGTCAGACTCGGCGACCCTGTCCAGAAGTGGGGCACCGACGAGGTCGGAGCGGGCAGCGCCGAGCAGCGCCACGCCAAAATCGCTGACCTCCTGGAGCAGCCCATCGGCGCTGAGCCGGAACATGCCGTCGGTGATCTGCTGGACAAACGCCCGGTAGCGGCCCTCGCTCGACGCCAGCGCATCCGCCCGTGCCTGGGTCTGGTCGAGCAGGGTCTGGGTCCGGATCGCCAACGCGGCTTGTTGGGCAAAGATCCGTACGACACGGTGGTCCTCCGCATCGAAGCGGTACGAACGGTCCTGGTGGAGGACCAGAACGCCCACAAGGCTGCCCCCCGCGGACATCGGCGCTGCCAGCGTGGATGGCATCGCGTCCAGGTCGGCGATTCGGTGCAGCGGGTGCGCGGGGTTCGCGATCGCCTCGTCATGGACCTCCGGCAGCAGCAGCTCGCTCGCCGAGGTGTTCATCGTCACCACGGTCGCCTCCTGCAATGCGGTCAGCAGGGCCGCTGGTGCCATGGGAGCGAGCAGGTTGCGGCGCAAGCCCGACAGGAGCGCGTCGGGCGCGCCACTGACCATCCGCGGAACGACGCAGACTGCTTCGCCGGCGTCGTTGAGCTCGACGAGTCCAATCCAGACGATGGTGGATTTGAAGATGCGCCGGACCTGGGCGCACGTCGTCTGGAGCAGCTCCTGTGGGTTGTCGGACCGCCCGAGCAGCGTGAGCCCCTCCTCCACAGCGCGATACCGTCCCAGGTTGCGGTGGAGGCGGGTCTGCAAGGCCAGCGCGTTGAGGCCGGCCTGGAACTGGCTCTGCGCGTCGCGCAGGAATTGGGGGCTGAACTCCGCTGGGCCGTCTCCAGCGGTGCGGCTCACCAAAAGAACGATGGCTGGCTGGTTGCGGGACAGCTCCACCGGAACGAGGAGCACTTGCCGGAATGCAAACAGGCTCAGGGCCGTTCGGTAGCGGGCAGCCGGGTGTTCCGCCAGGTCGATCAGCGCCGGCTGCGCGAAGAAGTGGTCCAGCAGACCGAGGGGGTCCGAGCCCGAGGCCATGATCTGAAGCAGCTCGGGGGGCAGGTCCAGGTACGCAGACAGGTAGACCCGTTGGCGATCTACATCGGAGAGGAGGACGGCCCCGCCGTCAAACCCGAACAGGGACAAACACTGTCGCAGCAGGCGCGCGCAGAGATCCTCGCCCGTGACCGGCACAGCATCAAGGGGGTGAGCGATCCTGGTGTCCTGGATCGACAGCCGTTCCCAGGGCCGGATGGGTGTCAACTCCTCGTGGGACGCGACGTCCGCAGTCTCCAGGGCGCGGACTGAGGCGAGCAGACGCTGATAGTGCGCGGTCATGTGCAGAATGGGCCGGCAAATGTCGATGGTCAGGACGATGGAGTGCCACTAGGAGCGTGTAGCGCATTGGCGGACCGAGCCTCGGCGAGACAAACAGCCCCGAATTTCGTGCGGCCGCCGGACGGCGATACCGCAGTATCGTCGGCCGAAGGCCGTGCGGAAGGCGGTGTTGTTTGGCCGACGAGGCGACGGGAGTCAATATGCTACATGCTCCTAGACTGCGGGAGTCAGTGAGAAAGGGCAACCACAAATGGGGCCGACGCGCCGC
>CALBXO010000873.1 GCA_937890335.1 uncultured Pseudomonadota bacterium
TTCGAGCAATTCGGGCGTCTGGTCCCCGATCACGAGGCCGCGCGCCTGTTCAGCACCGGACAGACCAAGCCGCTGACGGGATTCACGGACGGCGAAGGGAAAGAGGTCAAAGGGCGCCTGGTGCTGGATCTGCAAACTGCGGCGCGGGTGCGGCTCGAGCCCGTCTGGCAGAGCTCCCGGCGTCACTGAGGGCGGAAGGGCCCCCGCTCGAACCCTGCCCCACTGGGGTTAGCGACGGCGACAAGAGCGTGCGGGTCCGGCTGTGTGGACGGGTGGCTCGTGGCGCCGATGCGGTTGGACTTTCGCCAGCATTGCGGGCGGAATCGGCTTCTTTCCCGCGCCTGTCGGGCGATACATTGCAACCAGTTCATCCTGGAACGCGTCGTCGAACAGCTCACGCCGGTGCAGTCGCAGGAAACCGAACAGCGTGCAACGCGGGTGAGCCGGGACAGCAACCTTGCCTCCTTTGGCATGACATCCGAGGGTGGTGTCCATCGAGAAATCGCCATGTTGACCTCCGGGCATAGCGGTCAAACATTCGATCACACTGGAGATCCCGCGTCGATCCCGCTAACGACGGATCGCCGCTCTAGTTGAGCTCGATGTGGAAGCTGACGCGCGGGCCCACTGCGTCGCCGGAGGCGATGCTCAGCCGGGACGGCGCGACGCCGCGGGCGATAAGGGCGCGGCGGACGCGGGCGGCGCGGGTCAGGCGAAGGGAAGCGTGCCCTTCGGCGGTCCGACGCTCGCCGCAGGTGGTGTGGCCGTCGATGCGCAGGTTGATCGCGCGGTGGGCGGTCAGGCGATCGGCCACTTCATCGACCGCGGCCAGGGTCATTGGGGTTGCGTTTGCGTCGTCAAAGGGGACGGCGCCGGTGAACTCGACGATCTCGATGAGTTTGAACTCGACCCGGCGGTTGTTGGCCGGGTCGGAGTCTGCGGGCTTGGTGTCGCCGAACGACAAGATCTGAAGCCGGTCACCGGCGATGCCGCGTTTCACGAGCTGCGCGCGGACCGCCTTGGCGCGGGCCTGGCTGAGCCCCTTGAGGTCATCAAACCGCTCGGCCGCATCGGCGTGCCCCATGAGCGCAGCTGTATACTTCTCGTTCTCGTTGAGGGCATCGGCCAGGGCGTCGAGCATGCGCGCATACTTCTTGGAGACACGCGTCTTGCCGTCTTTGAACCGAACCCGGTCGGCGACGAGTATTTCTCGTTGAACAATGGACGGTGTCGCCTTTCCGTTGGCGGCCACCGAGGGTCCATCACAAGGTGGAGATTCCTGCGCCGAAGCTACGGCTGGAAGGCCAACCAAGACGAACAGGAAGCTGCAAACGTACGTGTAGCGTGTGAGCATCTCTCCTCCTAAGGACACGCGAGTATAGTACAAAACGGAGCTGGGATAGAAGGTGGATTTTTCCACCGCCTAAAAACAACATCGGTAGGTGGGCCGAAGGGCTGAAGGATAAAGTTGCGTGGAGTCGTGGATGTGGGGGGCTGACATTTGGTGGCGAGGACGACCTGGGTTAGATTGCCTGCTCGTTTGACCTCAGAATCCCACACAGCCGTGGTCCGCGGCTCTCACCGAGACGATTGATATGGTTGGTCGCCGACTGTTTACTCCCCCGCCCATCGACGTTCCCGGCCAAGGAACTCTGCGCGTTCGCATCGAGACCTCGATGGGAACGATCAACGGCGTACTCTACGAGAAGGAGTCGCCGCTCACGGTGGCCAACTTCGTTGGGCTCGCCACGGGGGCCACGAGCGGACGCCCGTATTTTGACGGGCTCATCTTCCACCGCGTCATCCCCGAGTTCATGATCCAGGGCGGGTGCCCTGAGGGGAGCGGCCGTGGTGGTCCCGGCTATGTCATCAAAGATGAGTTCGCGCCGGGCCTGCAGCACGACCGCGGCGGCCTGTTCAGCATGGCGAACGCCGGCCCGAACACCGGCGGAAGCCAGTTTTTCCTGACCGAGATCGCCACGCCGTGGCTGGACGGCAAGCACGCGATCTTCGGCGCCGTCGACGACGACGGACTGGCACTCATCCGAGAGATCGGACGGGTACCGCGGTCCCGCCCTGGCGACAGGCCGCTCACAGACGTGACGCTGAACAAGGTGACGATTTACCGCGGGTGATTGCGGCGGCCGCCTCGCCCGCCCGGGCGTTGCGTCGCCAGCGACCGGCCTCGATGGGCCACGCCGATCCTACCAGATGGGTGCGTGGTCCAGCCGCGCGATCTGCTCCCGCAGGTCGTTGATCTCGCGCTGCCAGTACTGGACGGTCCCGAAGTATTGGAACGTGCGCGGGAACGCAGGGTCGTGCCAGCGCCGCGCGATCCACGTCGAGTAGTGGATGAAGCGCAGGGCGCGCAGCGGCTCGATGAGCCGCAGCCAGAGAGGATTGAACTCTCGGAACTCGGCGTAGGCCTTGAGGAACAAGTCCCGTTGGCGGGCGCCCTGGTCATCAAAGCTCGGTAGCAACATCCACACGTCCTGGACGGCGGGCCCGATGAGCATGTCGTCAAAATCCAGGAATGTGGGGCCGCTGGGTGTCCACAGCAGGTTGCCGAGGTGGCAGTCGCCGTGAATACGGTGCATGGGCACCGCCTCGAACAGAGGTTCGATGCGGGTGAGCAGTGCCTCTACGGTGGCGACGTAGACTGCCTCGGTCTGCGAATCCATGGCCGAATTGTCGATCAGCCAGTCCACATTTCTGCGCGCGTACCAATCGGGTGTCAGCCGAGGCCGGTTGGGGGCATCGTTGGCGGCGCCCACGTTGTGCATGCGGGCGACAAATCGGCCCAGCACCTGCACCTGCTCGTCGCTGAGCTCCTGGGGGGAGCGACCCCCGACGCGAGGGTAGAGCGAGTAGTAGATGCCCTTGACCTCACCGACCGTGTAGCCGTCCGAGAGGGTCAGAGGCGTCGCCACGGGGATCTCGAGGTCGGCCAGCTCGAACATATAGTCGTGCTCGTCCTCGATGGCCTCCGGCGACCAGCGACCGGGGCGGTAGAACTTGCCGACGATGTGTGTGCCGTCGTCCACCTCCAGGGAGTAGACGCGGTTCTCGTAGGAATTGAGGATGATGAATCGCCCGGTGCACCGACGACCGTCGGTTTCGACAACGTCAAAGACGGCGTCGGGCGTCAGGCGATTGAAGGCGGTGGCCAGCTCATGGCCACCGATGTCGAGTTCCAGGTCCGTCAAGTCAGTGCAAGACCACGCCAGTAGCGACCAGGCCGAATTCCTGGATGTCGCCCTTGATCGCAGACCCGTCTTTGCCCTCGTCTTCGGCGAGGTGCTTGCGCATCTTCTCGCTGATGGTCTTGACCTCCAGCTGGCCGGCGACGGTCGCCTTGCGACCGTTGCAGTCTGTGGGGACGAAGAATCCGTAGTCCTTCATGGTGATGCGTACGGAGCGGGACTTGTCATCGCCCTGAAGGACAAACCAGCAGCCCTTCTTGCGACAGACTTTGGTGACGTTGCCTTTCACGACCACGTCAACCGTCTTTCCGTCCTTGAGCTTGGCGATGGCATCATCCAGCGCGACAGCCTCGCCAGCGTTGGCGACACCTGCGCCGAATGTGTTGCTGCCCTTGGACACGGCGGGCTGGGAGTCCTGGGCGGACGCCGCGCCAACACCGACTGTGAGGGTGAGGCCGATGGTGAGAAGGGTGAAACAGAACTTGGTCATCGTACGTCTCCGCAGGAGAATTGATAGCTGCGTCAAGGCGGCGGAGCCTAGCCGATGCGGAGACGAGGTACAAGCTGGCGCTGGTGGGTCGATCAGTCGCGTTTGCTGGAGAATGGGTCGTCGCCGCCGCCAAAGTCGAAACGCGGCTTCGGCTTGGTGCGGTCACCGCGCGGGGTGCGCACACGAGGTGTGCGGTTTCCGCGGACGCGGGTGGGCTGCGCCACGGGCTCGACCACTTCGGGGCGGGCGCTGGCCACAAACCCACTCTCGATGGCTCCCGTCTCCATCGATACGGGCTGGAGCTCGGCGCGCGCGTAGACGGCCGCGGGTGGGGACGACTCCGACACAGCCAGCGCGACGCCGCCGGTCGCCACGCCAGCGACGAGCAGGGCCGCGGCTGCGGCGAGGAAGACCGCAGCCACCGCAAGTCCGCGCCGGCTCGGCGCCGATTGGGGCGCCGGCAGGGCGGATGCGGACACCGGCGCCATCGCGGTGACGGCCGCCAGCCGCGCCTCGGCTGCGGCCTGCGCTGCCTCGGCAACCGCGAGCCTCTCGACGAGCTGGTCCGGCACCCCCGTGGGCGGGGTGGCGAAATCTACGTGGGTCGCATCGGTCGCAGCGGGCTCGGTGTCCGCCGCGCGGAGTGCCCGGAGCCTGCGTGCATCGGCCTCGGCCTGTCGCTGCCGTTCTGCCTCCAGCCGCGCCTGGCCCTCGACCCTCCGCGCTTCGCGCTTCCGGTCCAGCCGCTGCATCTCCTGCGAGCGTCGCAGCGCGAGCTCTTCGGCCCGACGGGCCTGTTCGGTGGCAGCCTCGGACTCGGTATCGGCGAGTATTCCTGCGAGCAGGTCGGAGGCGTCGTCGTCACTGGCAAATCGGCGGGCCATGGGTTCCTCAGGGGGCGCGGCGGACGGGACGGATGTCCTCGACCTCCAGGTGGCGGTTGATGATCTTCACGAGGAGATGCGACAGGTACTCCACGGTGTGGGGTCCGATGGTGGGTTTGGCGTGAGACCCACCGATGCCGCTGTCATCGGTCAGAAAGACGTAGGTGCCGTCGGTGGAGACGGCCAGGAAACGCATCAGGAACTCGGTCTCTTTGTTGATGCCGGACCCGACGATGGGGATGATGCGGATGCCTTGGCGGGCGGCATCCTGGGTCGCCTCGTGGAGCTTGGCCAGCTGCGCGGACTCGCGGTGCGGGGGAGCGTCCAGGACCAGGAAGAGGATGCGCGCGCGGGCGCTCTCACGCCATTTGTGCTTGAAGACCGCGTCGGCAAGGCCCTCCTCTACGGCTTCCGGAAAGTCCCCGCCGCCGGCGGCGCTCTGGGCCTCGAGGTGCTTGACTGCCTCGTTCACGTCTCGGGTGAACGGGAAGGACCGGACCAGGTACTCGTCGGTCGTGTCGCGGTAGAAATTCACGCTGGTGCGAATGTCGATGTCCTGGCCGCCCTTGGCCTGAACGCGCTTGACCACGTCGCGCAGCTCGGACTGAAGGAAGCCCAGTTCGTCGCCCATGGATCCTGTCGTGTCCACGACGAACATGATGTCGAGTCCGTTGGGAACCTGGCCTGCGGCCGGGAGGTTGACGACGACGGGAGCGTTGCCCTTGACCGGCACGGCCTTGGACTCCGCTTTGACCCCGCCCGACTCCGCGACGACGCGGTAAGGGCCGGGGTAGTTGGTCAGCAGGCCAGCAAAGAGCTGGGCGGTTCCCTTGTTGTTGGTGCGGCTCTGCCACACCGTCCGGCCCTTGGCGTCCAGGAGGCTGACCTTGGCGTCTACGGCAGGAACACCGCTGGCCTCGACCCGAACGGGGATCCGTCGGGCCGTCTGGTAACCCCAGGTGGTCTCCGTGTAGCGCCAGGCGCCCGTCTGTTGACCCTGGCCACCGTCAAACAGCTCGCGCCAGAAATCCCAATGGTCCAGGTCGCGCCACTCACCGGCGGTAAGTTGGCCGGACTGCGGAAGGTTGGGACGCGGCTTGGCGTCGATGGGCACGGCCATCTCAACTTTCTTGTCCGCCAGGCCGCCGCTGGGTTTCGCGGCAGTTTTGGCCGCGGGCGCGGCCCCCGTAGCCTTCTTGGCGGAGCGCCCCTTGCCGGCGGCGTCACCTCCACCGATGGCGCCGACGCCGTAGCCGTCAGCTGCGCCGCCACCGCCACGGCCGCCGGTCGCGCCGAGTCCAAGTGAGCCCTCCGCCCTCGCGGGGGACTCCTCTGCTTCCGGTGAAGGCGAGGCTGGCGCAATCGCCTTCTCGACCGGGGCGCCGCCATGATCGCCGGGATCCGCTTCGCCGCGGTCGGCGTGGGTCGCGGCGCCGGGACCGGCCGTCTTTGTGTTCTCTTTGACCGCGTCGGCAGCGGGTTCCGCGTTGGTGCAGGAGGCGAGCAGGGCAATTGCGAGCACACTCGCAGCGCGTTTGAGCATGGAGTTCCTCAGGGTCGTGTTCATTGTCGAACCATCAGTATGTCAGCGCGAGGGTGTCCAACCAATGCCGCTACCTAACGACGGCGAGATTGGAACGATCTGATAAAATTCAGACGAGAAGTGTTTGCTAGAGTGCGTCGCGCAGCGACGACTGCAACCGTGCCTGTGTGTCGGGGTTCGTCTCAGGTTCTGAAGTGAGCCACTCCGGGCGGCTCACCGCCGCCGTCACCGTCATGGCGAGTCCGGTGAGCAGGGACAGTGTCAGCGCGGCGGCGTCCACGTTGCGGATGATGCCCAGGGCTGCCAAACGGGAGAATGTACTCTGGACCATCGCAACGGCGCTGACCTGCAGTTCCTTCTCGACGCCGGCGGTGTGATCCTCGGGCTCGAGGAGACGGTACAGGTACATCCGCACAAACGGCTGCTCCGCGAGGATGAAAGCTGTGGCCTCGCGTGCCAGCTCGTCGATGGCCGCGCGGGCAGCGTCGACGTCGGCGATGTCAGACATCCTTGTGAGGATAGGACCGATGGTCGCGAGGAAGCGCCCGTGCCCCTCCTGGTAGACTTTGGCGTAGAGGGAGGGCTTGTCCCCAAAGTGATATTTGAGGGTGGCCAGATCGATCTCCGCGGCTGCCGCAATCTGACGAAGGCTCGTGGCTTCGTACCCGCCTGCCGCGAACCTCGAGGTGGCCACCTCAAGGATGCGCCCGCGTGTCTCGCGTCCGTTACGACGGCTGCGCCTGCCCTTGGAGGTGCGCGTCATGCCGGCATCGCGCCGACGCGACGGAGGACGGTGTCGATGTCGCTGGCTTCGAATGGTTTGGAGAGTGCCAGATGGCCCGACAGCGCGGCGTCCCCGCGCAGTGGTTCGGGGACGAGCAGCACGAAGCGCGCCGCCAGATCAGGGCGGCGTTCCTGAACCGCCGCGAGGACGCTCAGACCATCCATCTCTTGCATGGAGACGTCGCAGAAAATGGCGGCCCAAGGTTGGCCGTCGAGCTGCGCCAACAGCTCGGTGCCCGACCCCACGGTCGTGACATATCCAGGCAGCGCGCGCGCGAGCGCGCGGGCCAACGCCGGCTCGTCGTCCGCGACGAGGAAGTGGCCGGATCCTTCGGGCGCCGACCTCGCACGGAACAGGACGCGGAAGGTGGTTCCCTCACTTGGCGTGGAGTGAACCTCGATTGAGCCGCCGACCTGCGTGACAAGCGAGTGGCAAATCCACAGCCCCAGGCCCGTACCGGAGCCGGCCGGTTTGGTGGTGAAGAACGGCTCGAAGATGCGGTGCGCCACATCGGGGGACATTCCTGGCCCCCTGTCGGTCACCTCCAGCGCGACAAATCCATCTTCGGTTTCGGCGGTCCGGACGAGGACGACTCGCCGCGCGCTCGGTACCTCTCGCACGGCCTGTGCCGCGTTGGCGATCAAGTTCGTCGCTACCTGGGCGACGCGGCCGGCCGCTGCCATTACGGGCGTGGTGGCGCTCAGGTCGCGCTCGATACGGACCCCGCGCAGGTCGTCGCTGAGCATCCGCAGACAATGGGAGACGGTCTCTGAGAGATCCACGCTGCCGGTGGCCGGTGACTCGACCTGTGTCCACGCTGAGAGGTCACGGACGATGTCGCGGATTCGCAACGAGCCCGTGTCGAGATCTTTGAGAATCGCGTCCACCTCGACGGCGGTGGAGTCCGGCAACATGGGCCGAACTGCGTCGAGTTCCTCGCGCAAGACGGTGAGGTTTGTGATCACGAAGCTCAGGGGATTGTTCAGCTCATGGGCGACGCCGGCGGCCAGGGTGCCGATGGATGCCATGCGGCTGGCCAAGGCCAGCTTGGCCATCATCTTCCGGGTTTCGCTGAGGTCGCGGACCATCAACAGGGCGACATTGCGACCCTCGAATTCGACGATGGCGCCAGGGTTGACCTCCACAATGGCGACGCCGCCGTCCGCCGTGATTGCGCGGTACTCTCTGGGCTCGGGTGGAATCTGGGTGGCCAGGAACTGGCGCACCCGTTCCGTGGCCGCCTGCTGATCCTCGGGATGCAGGAACGAGATGGCTGGCTTGCCAATCAGTGAATCGCGCTCGACGCCGAGGATGTCCGCGATTCGCTGGTTCACATAGACGATGCGCGCGTTCTCGTGGAGCAGGACGCCGTGCGGGGCTTGTTCGATGAGCGTCTTGAAATCGTCATGGGCGCGGGCCAGCGCTCGAGCGTTTCCGCCTGTGCCGGCGACGGCGCGAGCAAAGACAAAGAGTTCTACCTGGTTGGGTATCAGCCGCACGTCGTAGTGATGGCGGGCGCCGAGATTGGTGTTCCACTCGACGAGAAGCTCGCGCGTCTTGCCGTCTGCACGGCACAGCGCCAGATGTGGGTACGCGGCCTCTTGAATCGCGGCGGCGAGCCCCGGGTCCGCGTCGTCGTCCTGTATCGGGTCGAGGGTGAGTTGAGGCGTCACCGCCCAGACATGGTCGGGCAGCGCTTCGTGAAGATTCTGGGCCCGCGCTTGTCGGGACTCGAGCAACTCGACGTCACCGCGTCGGTGGCGACGCGCCTGCATTCGGTGCGCCAGTGCTCGCAGGCGCACCCGGACCGAGTCGGCGTCGAGCGGCAGGAGGAGGGCGTCATCCGCGCCGGCGGTCAGCGCTTCAAGCGCGGCGTCGACGTGGCTACACAGAGCGACGAAGAGCGGAGGGTCCTCGCCGTGCCCGCTGAGCGTGCCTCGGAGGGCGGCGAGCCAATCGCTGGGCCAGGCGACGATGACGGCGTCAAACCCAAACCGGTCCTGTTTGAGCAGGACCTCCTCAAACGAGGTCAGGGAGACGTAGGTGCCGCCGGCGGCGTCGACGACAGACTCGAGCTGACGGGCGGTCGCTCCGTCCTCGATGCATATGAGTACGCTTTGCAGCACGCTCGATGATTGGCCTTGAGGACAGGGATGGTCAAGGATCGTGGGCGCGCAGCGCGCGCCCCCCGCGCTACATCGTGCGGCGACGGACCTTGCGGGTGACGAAACCAGGCGCCAACTCGGAGTTCTCCAGGTTGCACTCCTGGGCGCGGCACGAGCGGGCTTTGACGCCCAGAAGTTCTACGTCGACGAACGTCGAGCCCTTGAACGACACGCCGCTGAGTTCACCCGAGGTGTCCTCAATGTCGGTGAATGTGCCGCCGGCGAAGGTGAGTCCCGACCACGCCAGATCCGCCCAGATACCGGCCACAAACGCAGTGTCCACGAACTGCGTGCTGTCGAACTCGGTGCCAGTCAGGTCGCAGTGCGCGATGGTGCTGCCGCGGACGACGGATCCCTCGATGCAGACGCCGTCGAGATTCGCCTCCGAGATCTTGCAGTCCACGAAGGCGCACCCGTGGAAGTACGCGCCGGTGAGATCGGCCTCACTGAGAGTCACGTCCGTCAGATGACAGTCGCCCCACTCGGTGTTGGTGAGGTTGAAACCGGTCAGATCAACGCCGGTCAGGAAGGTCCCCTCAAAGGTCTCGCCGGTGAGGTCGAGTTGGTCCGCCTCGAGGTCGCGGCTCAGAGCGTGGAACCCATCCGTGTCTCCAGCGCGCAGCAGCGCGCTCAACTTGCTTTGACTCACTGACTCATCACCACGGTGAGGCGTTCGGCCAACATCGACTCGAGGTTGACGATGGCCTTGCTGAAGCCCTCGATTCCCTCGGCGAGCTTGTCATTCGCCATTCGGTTTTCTTCATGCATCCGGTCAAACGTCGCTTTGTCGACCGAGATGCGTTCGATGTTCATGCCCGGCGCGTTGGCAGGATCCAGCTTGCGGGTCAGCGTACCCTGCGTGGCCTCGAGCTCAGAGAGCAGGCTCGGCGCGATGGTGAGCAGGTCACAGCCGGCGAGCTCGGTGATCTCGCCCAGGTTGCGGAAGCTGGCACCCATCACCTCGGTCTTGTAGCCGAACTTCTTGTAGTAGTTGTAGATCGCCGACACGGAGACCACGCCGGGATCTTCGTTGGCCGGGTAGCTGTCGCGGCCCGAATCCTTCTTGTACCAGTCGAGGATGCGACCGACGAAAGGGCTGATGAGGGTGATGCCCGAGTCGGCGCAAGCCACAGCCTGGTGCAGGCCAAACATGAGCGTCAGGTTGCAGTGGATGCCCTCTTTCTCGAGCACCTCAGCGGCCTGGATCCCCTCCCACGTCGCCGCGATCTTGATCAGGATCCGCTCCTTGCCGATCCCGGCCTCCTCGTAGAGCGCGATGAGGTAGTGGGCTTTGTCGATGGTGCCTTGCGTGTCGTAGCTCAGACGCGCGTCGACCTCGGTGGAGACGCGTCCGGGAACGATCTCCAGGATACGCAATCCGAACTCGACGGCCAGGCGGTCCAGCGCAAGGCCCACGATGGTGTCGGACGCCGCGCCGTCGCCGGCCTGCTTGGCCGCCCAGCGCAGCGCCTCGTCGACGACCTCGGCGTACTCTGGCATCGCTGCCGCCTTGGTGATCAACGAGGGGTTCGTCGTCGCGTCGCGCGGGGTGTATTGCTGGATGGAGTTGATATCACCAGTGTCGGCTACGACGGTGGTGAATCCCTTGAGTTGATCGAGGAGGTTTGCCATGACGTGCCTCAGAAGTTCAGGAGAGGTACCTGCGGAGCAGGGACGTGGTCGATGCGTTGAAACCGGCGATGGGGGCGTCTTCCTTGCGGGTCTTGCTGAGCTGTCCGCGAACCTGTTTCGCGAGAACCTTGCCCAGTTCGACGCCCCATTGGTCGAAGCTGTTGATGCCCCAGATGAATCCCTGCACTGCGGTGCGGTGCTCGTACAGGGCCAGGAGTTGACCGGTTGAGAAGGGAGTAAGTTCTTCGAGCAACAGGCTCGAACTGGGGCGGTTGCCCGGGAATACCTTGTGCGGGACGAGCGCCTCGTCCACACCCTCAGACCGCACCTGCTCGGCGGTCTTGCCGTACGCCAGCGCGTCCGGCTGAGCAAAGAAGTTGGCCATGAGCTCGTCGTGGTTGCTCACGACCTCGCCGTCGAGCTCCACCGGCCGCTGGCTGCGGCGAAATCCGATGAAATCGCAGGGGATCACCCGACCTTGGTGGATCAGCTGGTAGAAGCTGTGCTGGCCGTTGGTTCCGGGTTCGCCGAAGTTGATCTCCCCCGCTTCGAAGCCGAGCTCCTTCCCGTCGAGTCCTACCCGCTTGCCGTTGGACTCCATGTCCACCTGCTGGATGTGAGGCGCGAGCTTGAGCAGGGCCTGGCTGTACGGGAGCAGGGCGCGCGTGCCGTGGCCGAGGAACGACGCGTTCCACACCCCGAGCAGTCCGAGCAGGATCGGCAGGTTCTCGCGAACCGGGGCCGACGTGAAATGGCGATCCATGTCGTGCGCGCCGGACAGGAACGCACCTACAGTGTCAAAGCCAAACTGCAACGCCAGGGGCAGGGCGCCGACCGCGCTGCACACGGAATAGCGACCGCCGACCCAGTCCCAGAAGCCAAAGATATTGTCCTCCGAGATGCCAAACGCCGTGACTCCATCGGTGTTCGTGCTGACGGCGACCATGTGCTGCCGAACGACAGTGGCTGCCTCGGCGTCCACGTTGTCCGTGAGCCACGCGCGCAAGGTCCGCGCATTGAGCATGGTCTCCGCGGTCGTGAACGTCTTGCTGATGACGATGGCCAGCGTGGTCTCTGGGTCGTACCCCTCCAACGCGCGGGTTACGTCGACAGGGTCGATGTTGGCCAGGAATCTCAGCGAGCGGCCTTCGGCCGCGGCCGCCGCGCCCGGATCGGTCCTGAACGCCTCGTAGGCGAACTCCGGGCCCAGGTAGCTGCCGCCGATGCCAATCGCGACGACCTGTGTGAGCCGCTTGCCGGTCGCGCCCTTCCAGGCGCCGCTGCGCACCTGATCCGAGAACGCCCGAATGCGGCCCAGTACGGCGTGCACGTCCTCCACGACATTGTGGCCCTCGAACTCAACGCGCTCGCTCGCGGGCGCCCGCAGCGCCGTGTGGAGCACCGCCCGGTTCTCTGTGACGTTGATGCGCTCGCCGCCAGCCATCGCCGCGATCCGCTTTTGCAGACCTGCCTCGCCGGCGAGAGCAACCAGCAGATCCATGGTCTGCGCGGTCACACGCTGGCGGGCGTAGTCCAGGTAGATGCCGTTGTGCTCAGCGACCAGCGCACCGGACCGTTCGCCGTCGGCCAGCAGGTCTCGGAGGTGGCTTTTCTGGATGTCTTCTACGTGATCACTGAGGCGCTTCCAGGCGCCGCTCGAAGCGATGGACATGGGCTGCTCCGCGGGACGGTAATTCAAAGGAACCACAGGGGTTATCACCCTGCGTCGGAAGGGGCAAGGACGTTGAAGCCCAAACGCTGGAGCGTGCCGTTGGGGTCGGGGTGGACCACAGCACCCGCGGCAAACTCGCGGCGATGGATGAACCCGCGCCGAAACGACCGAAACGCGCGCCCCCGTTCGCCGGTTGGCAGCTGGCTGATCCCTCGCAGCGCGGCGTCGCTTGTCGCGAGCTGGCATCGCAGCTGCACAGCCTCGCTCGGCGTGGCGACGATCAGCGGTGCCGGCACCGGTGGCGCGGGGGTCCAGGCGGCGTCAGTGTGCCGGAAGAAACGCGTTGCCGCGTCGGCGATCATCTTGGTCCCCTGGAGCTTGCCTTCCACGCTGTGGCCGGCGACGTGGGGAGTGGCGAGCTCGGCGGCTGCGACCAGCCGGCGGTCAAAGTCGGGTTCGCCCGCGAAGACGTCGAGAAGCAGCCGTCGTCCTGTCGCCAGGAGGGCGTCGGACTGGACGATTTCCCCGCGGGAGGCGTTCACGAACACTGCCGAGCTAGGGAGTCGGTCCAATTGGCGAGAACCGATGAACTGGGCGGTCGCGTCTGGGCCCGTTGTGGTCAGTGGGACGTGAAAGGTGACCACGTCGCACGTGCCCATCACGTCGTCCAAAAGCGACCAGTCGGGACTTCCCTCAGGCATGTGCCCCGCACGGGCCCGCGGCGGGTCACAACACGACACGCTGGCCCCCAAAGCCAGCGCGGCGGCCGCGACGCGGCTTCCGACCGCCCCGACGCCCACCACGCCGATCCGGAGACCGCGCCAGTCGAGGCCGAAGCCCGCCCGGTCCAGCGCCGCGACGAACCACTGGGCCACCGCGGTCGCGTTGCTGCCATGTGCCGACGCGAAACCGATCCCGCGGCGGTGCAGCGCGCCGAGATCCACGTGGTCGGTTCCGCTTGTGGCTGTGGCGTAGAAACGGACGGGTGTGCCGTCCAGCAGCGCGTCGTCCACGCGGATTGTGGACCGGCTCAGGAGGACGTCGACTCCGTCGAGAGCAGAGCGGGCGATCTCATGGGAGGGCAGGGTGCGCACGGTGCCGAGGCCCGCGAAGGCCTCGGACACCTCGCTGATGTTGCTGTCGGCGAGAATCCGCATAGAGGCGTAGCCGAGGGCCGGGATCTACTCCCAGTCAGCGGAGAACGTCCCTTCGCGGTCGGTCCGCGCGAAGGTGTGGCGACCAAAGAAGTCGCGCTGGGCCTGGACCAGGTTGGCGGGCAAACTGGCGCGCCGGTAGGTGTCAAAGTAGGCGAGGCTTCCGGAGAATCCGGCGGCCGCGATCCCACTCTGAACGGACAGACCGACGACCCGTCGCCACGCCGCCTGACGCTCGCCGAGCTCCTTGGCGAACTCCGAGTCCACGAGCAGACTCGGCAGGTTGGGGTTGCGGTCGTACGCCTTCTTGATCTGATCGAGGAAGCCCGCCCGGATGATGCAGCCACCCTTCCAGATGCGGGCGATCCCACCCGGGTCCAGGTTCCAGTCGTGCTCCTCGCTCGCTGCGCGAATGAGGTTCATGCCCTGGGCGTAGGAGCAGATCTTGGAGCAGTACAGCGCCTGGCGCACATCGTCCACGAGCTGCGCTTTGTCGACCTTGGGCAGGGGCGGGTCGGTGAACAGGCTGCTGGCCGCGACGCGCTGCTCCTTGAGGCCCGACAGGAAGCGCCCGTCGAGGGCTGCGTTCATGGTCGTGACGGCCACGCTGCGCTCGGCGCCTTCCTGGATGGTCCAGCGGCCGGTGCCCTTCATCCCGGTCTTGTCGAGGATGTAGTCCACGAGGTGGCCGGGCTGGCCCTGGTCGTCCTTCTTGCGGAAGATCTTGGAGGTAATCTCCACCAGGAAGCTGTCGAGTTCTCCCTCGTTCCACTGGGTGAACACGTCGCCAAGCTCGTCGTTGGTGAGCCCACCAATGCGCTTCATGATGTCGTAGGCTTCGGCGATGAGCTGCATGTCACCGTATTCGATGCCGTTGTGCACCATCTTGACGTAGTTGCCCGCGCCGCCGGGGCCGATGTGCATGACGCACGGACCGTCGTCCACCTGCGCGGCCACCTTCTCGACGATCGGCCGGATGGCCTCGTAGGCGTCGGCCGGTCCGCCCGGCATGAGCGAGGGACCGTTGCGGGCACCCTCTTCGCCACCGGACACGCCCATGCCAATGTATTGGATACCTGCTTCGGCGACCTTCGCGGCGCGGCGCTCCGTGTTGGGGTACCACTCGTTGCCGCCGTCGATGATGATGTCACCGGCGTCGAGCAGTGGCACGAGCTTGGCGATGGTTGCGTCCACCGGTGCGCCGGCCTTGACGAGGATCACGATGCGCCGCGGGCGCTCGAGCGACGCGACGAACTCGCCCACATCGGCGTAGCCGGTGAGCGGGAGGTTTCCCTCCTCTTTGGCGCGCGCCACGGTGGCGTCGATCTTTCCGGGCGAGCGGTTGTGCACGCTGATCGGAAATCCCTTGCTGGCGATGTTGAGGGCGAAGTTCTGGCCCATGACGGCCAGCCCTACGAGCCCAATTTTCGACTTCTCCATTCGGATTCTCCCTGCGGGCCCCTCAGGCGAGCCAGTTCTGGATTGTCTCGGTGACTGCCGCGCTCGAGAAGCCAAACTTCTCCGCGAGCAGCTCGCCGGGCGCGGACGCGCCAAAGTGTTCCATGCTGATGACGAGGCCGTCCTCGCCGACGTATTTGTACCAGTGCGAACCGCGGCCCGCCTCAATGGCGACGCGCCTGGTGTTCCGCGGGATTACCTCGCGGCGGTACGCCTCATCCTGCGCGTCGAACAACTCGATGCACGGGATGGAGACCACACGCGTGGGCCGACCGGCCGCGTCGAGCGCCGCCTTGGCGTCCATCGCAGCACCCACCTCGGAACCGGTCGCGACGATGGTCACCTCCGGCGCCGTGTCGCTGTCGGCCAGGACGTAACCACCGCGCAGGGTGGTCTTGGCGTCAAAGCCGTCCCTCGGAAGCTTGGCGGTGTCCTGCCGGGTGAGAATGAGGACGTGAGGTGTCTTCTCACTCGTGGTGGCGGCGAACCATGCCATGGCCGTCTCCACGTTGTCCGCGGGACGCCACACGTGCACGTTGGGGATCAGCCGAAGGGCCTGGACGTGCTCGATGGGCTGGTGTGTCGGGCCGTCCTCGCCCACCCAGAACGAGTCGTGGGTGAAGATGAAGATGGTGGGGATGTGGGACAGCGCGGCCAGGCGGATGGGCGGCCGCATATAGTCACTGAACACCAGGAACGTGGCGTTGTAGGTCTGCCAGCCGCCAAAGAGCACCATGCCATTGGCGATGGAGCCCATGGCGTGCTCCCGGATGCCGAAGTGCAGGTTCTGTCCCGCGAACGACGCGTCGGGGAGCTGGTCGGACTGGACGCTGGCCGGCACGATGCTCGACGCGCCCTTGACGCCCGTCTTGGTGGAGGGCTCCAGATCCGCGGCGCCACCGATGAGCGCTGGTTTCAGCCGGGTGGCGGCCTGAATCACGGAACCGGAGATGGCGCGGGTTGCCGCGACCTGGCCCTCGACCGCGGCGAGCAGCTGCTCGGCGTAGTCATCTGGGGTGCTGAGGTTCCAATGGGCGTCCCACAGGACGGCCTTCTCCGGGTGGGCCTGTCGCCACTGGGCGAACATGGCCTCCCAGGCGTGACGGTCGGCCCGGTTGCGCTCTGCGACCGCGGCAAAGTAGGCGCGGACATCATCGGGCACCTGGAACTTCTCGTCCGACCATCCTACGGCGGCCTTCGCGGCCGCGATTTCCTCGTCGCCCAACGGGGAGCCGTGCACCTTGTGCGTGCCCGCCTTATTCGGCGCGCCAGCCCCAATCACGGTCTTGGCGACGATGAGCGAGGGGCGGGTGGTCTCTTCACGCGCACGGTCGAGGCAGGCACGGACTGCGGCCTGATCGTGGCCGTCCACGCTCTGGACGAACCAATTGTACGCCTCGAAGCGCCCGGCCACATTCTCCGAGATCGACATATCGAGGGTGCCCTCGATGGTGATGTCGTTGCAGTCGTAGACGAAGATGAGGTTGCCGAGGCCGAGGTGCCCGGCGAGGGACGCGGCCTCCGCCGTGACGCCCTCCTGCAAGTCGCCGTCGCCGCAGATGCCGATGATGTGGCTGTCGATTACCGCGTGCTCGGCCGTGTTGAAGCGGGCCGCGTGCATCTTCGCCGCCAGGGCCATGCCCACGGAGGTCGCGAACCCGGCGCCGAGCGGCCCCGTGGTCATTTCTACGCCGTGCGTGTGGCCAAACTCAGGGTGACCGGGCGTCTTGCTGCCCCATTGGCGAAAGTTGCGCAGCTCGTCCAGCGGCAGGTCGTAGCCGCTGACGTGGAGCAGGGCGTAGAGGAGTGCCGACGCGTGGCCGCCCGAGAGCACAAAACGGTCCCGGTTGGGCCAGTTTGCGTCGGCGGGATCGTGCTTGATCACCTCCGTCCACATGACGAACGCGATGTCCGCGGCGCCCATGGGCGTGCCGGGGTGTCCGCTGTTCGCGGCCTGAACTTGGTCTGCAGCAAGAAAACGAATGGTGTCGCGGCAGCGCTGGCGCAGCGCGGGCGAGGGGTCGGTGGACATGCGGCCTCCAGAGTCGCGGGAACAGGAAATACCGGAGGTGGGACTCGAACCCACACGAACAAAGTTCACCGGATTTTGAGTCCGGCGCGTCTACCAATTCCGCCACTCCGGCATGAAGGGACGCGCGAGAATAGGAACGACGCCGCGGGGTGTCAACGCCTATTGGCATCCGTTCGGCCGATTCGCACCCGCACGCGGCGGAAGTCGTCACCGTCGATGTTGGCGGGGAATGCCAGGCGCGCTGCGGGGCGCCGGCGGCAGCGGGCTCGCGTCACCCACCACCGGCGAAGATGAACTCCCGCACGCGGTCATTGCGGCTGCGGCGCACTTCCTCTGGCGTGCCGTACGCAAGGATTTCCCCCTTGTGCAGGAGCGCCACCCGGTCCGCGATCCGGAAGGTGGAGACCATGTCGTGGCTGATGACCACGGACGTGATGTCGAAGGTTTTCTGTGCCTCCTCGATCATATTGTCCACGTTCTGAATCATTACCGGGTCCTGTCCGGTGGTCGGCTCGTCGTAGATCATTACCGACGGCCGCGTGATCATGGCTCTGGCCAGCGCGACTCGCTTGCTCTGACCATTTGAGATTTCCGCCGGGAACCGGTGCGCCAGGTCTGGGATGTGAAGTTGCTCAAGCACCTCGTCCACGCGCCGCTTCAGCTCCGCGCCGCTGGCCAGGCTGCGCTCCACCAGCGGGAACGCGACGTTGTCCCGGACCGACATGGAGTCGAAGAGGGCGGCGTGCTGGAAGAGCATCCCGAAACGGGCGCGCACGGCGCGAAGCTGCGCGCGGGTGGCGCGGACCATGTCCTGGCCGAGCACCACGACCTCCCCCGAGTCCGGTTGGAACAGGCCAATGATGTGTTTGATGATGACCGACTTTCCCGAACCGGAGCCGCCGATGACGACCGTGATCCGACCCGGCGGCACGATGAGGTCCACGCCCTTGAGGACGTGGTTGTTGCCAAAGCTCTTGTTGAGGCCGGTGATGCGGACCACGGGTTCGTCGGTTTCCAGGGCCAGCCGGCGCGGGATGTCGTCGCAGATGGGGGCCTGAACGTCGGCTCCGTCAGTCTCCTCCATGCGCCCTGAGCCGCCGACATTGACGAACGAACGCACCCACTCGTGGGCGCTGGCCTGGATGTCCTGAAAGCTGCCCGTCTGAATGATTTGCCCGTCGAGGAGCATTCCAACCTTGTCGGCCAGTCGTTCTACGCTTCCCACATCGTGACTGATGATGAGCGACGTAATGTCGTACTTCGCCTGCGCCGCGGAGATCAGCCCGTCGACGAACTCGATCATGACCGGGTCCAGCCCGGTGGTAGGCTCATCGAACAAGACGAGCTCCGGCTGGGGGATCAATGCCCGGGCCAGGCTGACTCGCTTTTTCATGCCGCCGGACAGTTCAGAGGGCAGCATGTCCCAGGTGTGGGGCAGCCCGAGGAGCTCAAGCAGCTCGCGAATGCGTTCGTCGATCTCCTTCGCGGAGAGGTTGGCGTTCTGCTCGAGCGGGAACGCGATGTTGTCGCGGACGGTCAGTGAGTCCATGAGCGCGTAGTTCTGAAACAGCACGCCGATCCGCTTTCGGATGTGCGTTCGCTCCTTGGTGGACGCGCGCGCCATGTCCGTTCCAAAGACCTTGACGGTGCCGGCGTCGGGGCGTTCCAGGCCGTTGACCAGTCTGAGAAGTACTGACTTTCCTGAGCCGGATTGCCCCATCACCGCCGTCGTGGCGCCAGTGGCGCACGTCAGCGTGAGGCCTCTGAGGATCTGCTTGTCCCCGTACGCCTTGTGGACGTCCTGGATCTCAATGATCGGCTCGCCTGCCGGCCAGCGCTTGAGCCCGGGCAGCAGGAGGTTCGCGCGATCCTCAGCCACTCAGCCCTCTGGGGCGACGGGAGCCAGTCGGACCTCCCGCAGTTGCGGCACGCCCTTTTTGGCGCGCGCCACGACGGAGATGGTGTGCAGGATGTCGCGGGCACGCGCGCCGGGGGCCGGCACCAATCGGACCGCACCGACGCCGTCCGCGCGAAGCTTGGCCGATTTGGCGTGGAGCTCTGCCCACGGGTAGCCCGATTCGTCCTTGACGAGCACCTCCGCTTCTTTGGCGGGTGTCGTGCTCCTGCGAATGCTGAGGCCATCGTCGTCCACGGTGACGATCATCACCTCCAGGTTCTCATCGAGCTCCGCTGCGGGGGGCAGGGGCGCCAGAGCGTCTGGAACGGCGGCGTCCGCGGCGCCCGGCCAGTTCTCCCCGACGACTTCAATGGAGGAGAACAGGTTGGGGTTGCTCGGGTGGCGGGCGACGAGGCCCAGGCGCGCCCCGCGGTTGTGGCCGGTGTAGAGGATGGGAAAGAACGTGCGGTAGGTCGCGTTGCTGTCGAGGATGACCAGGAGCCACCGGGAGGACATGGCCTCTTCCATGTCCTGGGGGTCCACATTTCCAAACGCCTTTTCCAGCGCCTGGGCAACAGGCGTGACGAAGGGGGAGGAGGCGGCGGGGCGAGCCGCAGGCTCGATGCGGCCGGCGTTGACCTGGGCGAGCGTCTGTCCCCCGACGATGACGCCCCGCGAAGTGACCAGCACGATCTCACCGGAGGTGGGCCTGGCCGGAAGTGCGATGGCGGGAATCGAGACTTCTGAGCTGACATTGGCGGCCTCCTGGAGCCGGTCCGCCAATGATTTGCGCGCCGGCGGGGCCGGGGCGCTCGTGGCGCCCGCGTCTGGTTTGCCGGCTACGGTGGGCGTCGGCGTCCCGCTGGTGTCCATGAGGAGGAACCAGCCGCCGAGACTCAAGGCCGCGAGTACGAGCCCCGCGGCGCCGATGCCGAGGCAGCCGACCAACAGCCCCATCTTACCGCCCTGTTTGGCCGGCGGGGGCGCAGGGGCTGGCGGATTTCCAGGAAACGCGACAGGAACGGTGTTCCCGGACAGGACCTCGCTTTTGGGCGGCAGTTGAACCGTCGCTTTGTTGTCCGGCATCTGCGCGACCCAGTCGGCCTCGCTCTCCACCTCCACCTCGCCGTCGATTTCCCATGCGCCGCCGCGGCGGCGCGCCTCTTCGCTGACCAGCTCCTCCTTCTCCGGTAGCGGGATGGTGCCGCGCTCCTTGAGGCCGCGCCGGGTCCGGGGCGACCCCATCGTCACGACGTCGGGGCTACCGTCGGCCAGTGTCGCATCGGGGTCTGGCTCGCCGGCGGAGGGTTTGGAGTCTCCCGGTCTGGCCAGCGCCGGTGCCTTCATGGTCATCGCCAGATCGTCTGCGATGGCCGAGTCGTCGTCCTGGTGTCGCGCCAGGCTGACGCCCATCAGCGACTCCATGCTGTCGAGCGGACCACCGCAGGCGTCGCAGGTAAACCCGTCCGGTCCGCCGGCAGCGTTCACCTCTGCGTCCGTCTTGATGACGCTGGTATGGCAGCTGGGGCACAGGAGGATCATGGCGAGACAGGGGGTGCGAGAGGGCTATTGGGGCGCGAGAACCGAGCGGCTGAACCGGTCGCTGACCGCCGAGATGTCGTCCAGCGAGGTGCCATTGGCGGCCGCCACGTCGTCGAGACCAATGTCTCCGGTGGTGTGAAATGCGTCAACACGGATGGTCGCTCCGGCGCTCCAATCAGTGAACCCCTCGGGCGGAGTCGGCACGTCAAAGCCATCCTCGCTCGCATCAAACCACACTTCCCAGGATCCTTCTGCACCCGTGAAGGTTACCCGGAACAGATCCGCACCTTCAACCGCTTCTGTCGAGAACGAGCGATTCTCGCCGTCCCAGGTGGACTGTGGGAGGTCCAGGAAATCACCGCCAAGGTCGAGATCCGTCGGGATGCTGCGGCCTCGCCAGGTGGCCGTCGAGTAGTTGACCGGGAGGTCGATCCCAGCTTGGAGATCGGCGCCGAGCTCGTCGGGGTCGAACGTCACCGCGATGATGGCGTACTCGCCCTGGCTGAGCCCGGAGTGGGGCGGCGCCATGCGGAGGATGACCGAGTCGGGCTTGCCGTCGGCGTCGCCGTCGTCGGTCGCGTTGAGTCCGAGCGGGACAAAGCCGATTCCGGGGTTGATCACGCCGCCGACGATGATGACGAACGTGTCCTGCGCGTTTCCGAAGTCGGGCAGCCCAGGAGAGTCCAGCGCGGTCCGAAGGCGCTGCACCTGATCAGGTCGGTGCGTGAGGCTGTCGAAGTTCGCGTAGTCCGGTACCAGTTCGGAGGAGTCGCCGTCGCCATCGATGTCGTTGGCGTCTACCACCCGCGGTAGCTCCTCGATGTTGATGGCCCGCTGTCCGTGGTCGAAGTTTTCGAAGAACGGCAGCAGGGTGCG
>CALBXO010000874.1 GCA_937890335.1 uncultured Pseudomonadota bacterium
TCGCGATGCGATCCGCCAGGCTGGTGCGCAGCCGCGTACACAACTCCACGGGCTCCAGGGGCGCCGACGGCGACACGCCCGCGAGCACGAGCTGATCACCGACCTGGTGGAGCCTGCCGTCTGCGTCGAGTCCGTCGCACAGCTCCAGAACTGCGGCCGGATTTCCGCACGCTGCATCCACCATCACGGCGGCGAGCCGAGGCCCGAGGCTCTCGACGGAGTGCCCGTTTCGCGCCCAGGTGTCCCGGGCCAGCTCAATGACCTCGTCTGCCCCCAGCGGCGCCAGCCGGTGGATCTGCGCGTTGGGCCCACGAGACAGCTCTGCGATTGTGCGGGCCAGCGCCGGGGAGGCGGCCATGCGGGACCGATCGACCGACAGGACGAGCGCCACCGGACGCGGCGACGCAGTGAGACGTTGGTCGAGCTCGGTCAGAAACGTCGAGAGGCCCGGCTGGGACCCAACTTCGGCGACCGCGATGACCACCGGCGTGTTGGACGCCTTCCAGACGATGGAGGCGATGGCGCGCGGATCGGGCTCGGTGCCGAGCAGGTAGCCGCACGCCGCCAGAATCGCCGCGGACTCCTCGGCAGTGAGAGCACCGCAGACCCCGGCGATCGCAGTGGAGAGCTCGCGCACATCACGCGAATCGTCTTCAAGGGCGATGGCCCCCAGGATCGCCAGCGCCCACTTCTCGGCCCCCTCCGCGACCCAAACACTGCGAACACCGACCAGCGCGCGGCGGGACTCCTTGTCGAACCAGCGCAGCAGGGTCCGCTTGCCCAGGCCTCGCTCGCCGCCGAGTATGATCGTCGAGCCCCGCCCGCCATCCCGCAGACCTGCCAGCGCGCCCAGGAGCTCCTCGCGCTCGGCGTTGCGACTGCGGCCCATCGTGTCCGGCTGGCCCGCGGACACGCGCAGCAGGCTGGAACTCGACCGGGACGCGGGTGCCTTGCTGTTCGACCCAACGCCGGCCAGCCGAACTCCGGCGGTCGTGACGTTCGCGTGATCCACCCCCAGCTTCTGGATCGCTTCCACGAGGCGATCTCCATCTGGACATCGGTTGGAGGGGTCGGGATCGGTCATCCAGTCCAGGAGGTGTCCCAGGTCGCTGCTGGCCAGTTTGCCGGGCAGGGACACGCGCCGGCGGCGTTTGGCGGCGTCCATCGCCTCGGAGGCGTCGTGGTATCGCGGTGTGTCGCCGAGCATGTCGTGCAGGAGAATTCCGGCTGCAAACACGTCGATGGCGGGCGTGACCGGGGCCCCCTCCACCTGCTCCGGAGCCATGTATTTCCAGGTCCCGGTCGCCGCCCCGTCCTCGGCCCCGAGGAGCTGCGACGCGCCAAAATCCAGCACCTTGAGGCGCATCCCGAGGGGCGAGTCGGACAGCACGATGTTCTGCGCCTTGATGTCCCCGTGGACGAGGCCAATGCGGTGCGCTGCCGCCAGCGCGCGCGCCAATTGCGTCAGTACCAGGACCGCCTCGGCGACCGAGAGCCCGCCGCCGCCGCCGAGCACGCCCTGCAGTGTCGGCCCCGACGCGAACTCCAGCACGAGCACCGGATGCCCCGAGGCGGTCAGGTCGCAGTCGAAGACCGTGATTGCGTGTTCGCAGTCCAGGCGAGCGAGGTTGCCGGCCTCGTCGCGTGCGGCGGCGACCGCCCAGTCGTCCGCGGTGCGAAAGACCTTCAGCGCGACCGACCGGTCCACGCTCAGCTGGATCCCCTCATACACCCGCGCGGAACCGCCGCTGCCCAGCGGGCGAACCACCCGGTACCGCCCAGCGATGAGGGCGCCAGGTAGATAACCAACGTTTTTGTGCGTACCACCCACGACAACCGTAGGACTACCACAGGGGAACCCTGGGGGAAAACCACAGTTTTGTGCCTCTTCCCCGTGTTCGTCCGCCGCACACCGGACCACGAGATCCCGGACCCGGCTTCTGGTACGCTGCCTCCATGAAACGCATCGCACTCCTCACCGCCCTCCTGTTGGTCCCCGCCACGGCATCCGCGCTGCCCTCCTCTACGACGGCGCGCGGCCAGGACGGGGACGTTCTGGCTTTGCTGACCACGTCCGACGACGGCATCCGCGGCGACATCAATGTGCGCTGTGCCGTCGAGTTCACCGCCGGCGCAGACGGCTCCGCCTTCGCGGAGGGCGACACCGTGCAAGTGCGGGTGTACGAGGACGACGGCGCGTTTGGCGACGACCTCCTCTGGCAGGTGGTGGTGGAGCTGACGCCCCGCGAGCTGGAGCTCCAGGAGGTCTCGCGCGGGTTCGACTGCTCCTTCGCGCTCCCCGTGGATGGCGTGTTCAACGAGACCGTTGAGTTCTACGCCGAGGTGACCGCGGTGAAGGACGACACCTGCTTTCTGTGCTCCTACGACCGCGCCAGAACCGCCGCCATCTCGGTGAGAAACGTCGACGACGACGACGCCGAGGAGAACGACGGACCCGAAGCGGCCACCGAGATCGGATCGGAGCGCTTTGAGGGGCACGCGCTCGACGAGGACTGGTTCACCCTGACCGTCGACGCCGTCAGCGAGCTCACAGTCGACGTGGACCACATCCCGGAAGCCGGACAGCTCGACATCGCGGTGTTCGACGCGGACGACGCGAGCCTGGGAAGCCCTACGGTCACGGAGTCCGGCGTGCGGATTCGGCTGCCCGACGTGGAGCCGGGAACCTACCACATCCGCATCGCACCCAGCGTGGAGGGGGACCACAACTTCTACGACCTCAGCGTCGGTGTCATTGAGCTGGACGTCGAGTGCACCCCCAACACGACCGAAGAGGCCGCCTGCGGCCGCTGCGGCACCCGAACCCGCTTGTGTGGCCAGGACCGCCGGTGGACCCCCTTTGGCCCCTGCGAGAACCAAGGTGTGTGCGCACCCGGTGACGGACGGATCAACGTCTGCGGAAACTGCGGCTCCGTCAGCGAGCGTTGCGGCGCGGAGTGCGCCTGGGAGGCCGCCGGCGAATGCATGGACGAAGGGGAGTGTCCCCGCGGCGAGAATGAGGCCAGGGACTGCGATGGCGGCAGTGAAGTACGGACGTGCGACAACGCGTGCCTCTGGCGCGAATGGGGACCCTGCCAGGGCGACGAGTGCGAGAGCGGCGATGTGCGCGCCTGCTACTCAGGCCCGGAGGACACCGCGACAGTCGGCATCTGCACCAGCGGCCGACAGGTGTGCAACCTGGGACGGTGGGGCCAATGCGAAGGCGAGGTACACCCGACGGACGAGGTCTGCGACGACTCGCGGGACAACGACTGCGACGGCGACGTAGATCTGGCCGATGCGGACTGCGGACTGGACCAGAGCGCCCTCGGGGATCCTTGCGAGACGTCTCTGGCCTGCTCGGGCGACCTCGTCTGCGTGGGCGCTCCCGAGCATCCTCAGTTCGTGGGTGGCTACTGCGGCGACGACGACTGCGGCAGCGACGACGATTGCGACGGCGGAGTCTGCGCCGAGGTCTTTGACGGACGCTTCTGCCTGGCCACCTGCACGCGCGACCCGGATTGCCGAGGCGGCTACCTCTGCCTCGAGGTCCGTGCGCAGGAAGCCGCCTGCGTCCCCCGGTGCACCGGCGACAGCCAATGCGGCGGGGACACCCCGTTCTGCGACGACGAGTCGGGACTCTGTGTCGAGACGGACGATGGCGGCAACAACGGCGTCGCGAACAACGGAGCCAACAATGGCGGCAACAATGGCGCGAACAACGGAGGCCAGCCTCCGGCCTCCGGCGGCAAATCCGACGACGGATGCGGCGTCGCCCCACGCCCAACCTCACCGTTCCAGCTGGTGCAGATGATCTGGCGGCGCTAGACCACGGGAGTGACCGCCTCCATGAAACCGCCGGGCGACACGGCGGTCAACTGACACCACCTTGCGGCGCGAACCCCACACATGACCGGGGTGGCCCGCGCTGACGACCCACATCCCAATTCGATACCCCTAGGGTCACCCGCATTTACATTCAGCGCCGCATGTAAATGGGGCGTGCGCGCCACAGATCCCAGGCTGAAACAAGGCCCGCCTCGCCTGCAGCCCCGCAATCACCGCGTTCAGCATGTCTGGCACGCGAGTTGCCCTACAGTAGCCACACGATGGGAGCTTGGACCCTGGAATGACGAGGAGCACGACGATGAGGACGGGGATGAGTCGAATGACGGTGGTGGGCACGATTGGGATTGCGCTGCTGGTGCTGGGCGCCGGCTGCGGGGACGACGCAGGCACGGGTGGCACGGACGACGCGAACAACGGCACGAACAACGGGCCCGCCAACAATGGCGGCAACAATGGCGGGCTGATCAACAACGGCGGACCGGCCAACAATGGCGCCAACAACGGACCCGCGAACAATGGGCCGGCCAACAACGGACCCGCCAACAACGGGCCCGCAAACAACGGACCCGCCAACAACGGGCCCGCCAACAATGGTGCCAACAACGGACCCGCCAACAACGGTGCCGGGTCCTGCGACTTCAACGGACAGGCGGCGGTCAAGATCGATGTCGACGTCGCGTGGGACTCGGGGCTGGCCATCGAGGCCGGCAGCGGCACGCTGGAGATCTGGTTCTCCGCAACGCTCGACCACAACGGCAACGTGATCGCTGTGACCGGCAACCCGTGCGAGGTCGTGATTCCCGACTTTGAGACCAACGTCCTGGCGGGCGGCGAGAAGGTCGGAACGGCCTGGCCGCAGGGCATCTGGGCCGGCGCCGGCATCCCCAAGATCGACCTGACTGTCAACCTCGCGGCGAGTGAGCCCGGTTCCCAGATCACGATCCCGCCCGGTCCGCTGGTGCTGGGCGCCACGTTCAACGACGACCTCAACGATCCGTGGCCCGGCAGCTGGACGGGGCTCAACGCCACCGATCACGATGGCGACGGCAAACCTGGGGTCACGACGCTGGCAAAAACCGGCAACGGGTACGGAATGCCGCGCCTGGATATCTTCAACGACCAGGTCCGGGCCGACCAGATCTACCTGGCTTTCCGCACCATCCTGTCGCTCGACGGCGTCATCGACAGCTGCGAGGGTGCAAGCGGTGCGGCCACGTTCACCATGGAGCAGCACGCCGTCGGCTGCCACGTGGCGGGGGGAGGCGAGTGCAACAACGACCAGGTCAATCTCTTGGACAACAACCTGCCCCAATTCCGGGTCACAGGCGCCAACTTCGAGCTGCGCAAGGTCGCCCAGGGTGCCTCGTGCAACGACATCATCGCGGCGCTGCCGTAACCGGTAGGCACGGAGAGATGAAAATGCGAACCATGCGCGGCGTTGCACTCGCCGCGCTGTTCGTGCTTGTCGCCTGTGGCGATGGGGACGGCAGCGGCGGGGCGACGAACAACGGCCAGAACAACGGCGCCAACAACGGCCAGAACAACGGCCAGAACAACGGCGCCAACAACGGCCAGAACAATGGCCAGAACAACGGTGCCAACAACGGCCAGAACAACGCCGGCAACAACGGC
>CALBXO010000875.1 GCA_937890335.1 uncultured Pseudomonadota bacterium
GATGTGGCGACAATCGAGCGACAAGCCGAGCAGCCCTTCGAACGAGCAGGCCGAGCAAATGGAGATAGCGGTCCGGCTGCCGCGCGGCATCGCCCTGCACAGTCTCACCCGCGGCGGCAATCACGATCGTACCTCCCCGCTCGCCGGCCTGCTTGAGCAGTTCTCGAATGGCTCGGCGGCAGCCCCGTCGCCGCGAGTCGAGTACGGCGCGGCCAGTACCGTGGCCGTGGATGAAGCCGTCGAGTCGCCTGAGTACTTCCGTGGCCGGCTCGCGCCCGCGCTCCAGGGCGTCGATGCAGTGATCAAACCCGGCTTCGTCAGCTGCTTTCAAGGCCGAGACAATGGCCGCAGTTCTGCCGTCGACTTGCCGGCCCAACCGGTGCCAGGGCCAGAGCGCAAAGGGCGAGAGGAAGTTGAGTAGATGGCTGTGCAGCGGCCACGGAACGTCGGGGCAGGCGTGTTCGAGACCTCGCCGCACCCGGTAGGCTGCCATGCCTGCTGCGTCTGGAGAAGCAAGGACACCGCCGACCGCGACAACGTCCTCTGCGTCCGCGAAGTTACCTGACTCGTCAACGAAGAGGTGCCAATTCGCCACAATCCTGCCCAACTTGAAGCTCGGAGCCATCCGACGCGCCGAGGACGAGAATCATACCACAACGGTTGCGTTCAACCGCCAGTTCGAGCAAATATCGCGAAAAGCGTTCACCGGTGCCGGCCCATTATCAGCAAGCTCTCCGAGCTGCGCTCTCGTCCACTCGCGGTCCGCCGCCGAGAGCCTGGAGTGCGGCCCGACCCAGTCAGGCGCGACACGTCCTGTCGCCAAAGTCCCGCAATGGTAATGGCCAACGACACTGACCGCAGAACTTGGAGGCCCAATGGCGTGGTTGTACCGCTTTGAGGCGAAGTCGATCCAGCAATACGTGCTCGGCTCCCAGAAGCTCAAGGAGATTCTCGGAGCGAGCGCCGTGGTCCAGGCTCTGTCCGACGAGCTGATCCCAGCCGTGCTCGCGAGAACCGGCGGCAGCGTGCTGTATTCCGCCGCCGGGGGCGCGACGCTGCGGTTTGAGACGGAAGCGTCCCTGCGCGACTTCGTTCCTCGGATCACCGTGGAGGCCGCCCGTTTCGCCCCTGGGCTGCCCACCGTGCAGGCTTGGACCCGGGACGGGGAGGGTGCAGTTGCGGAGCTCCAACGACGGCTTCGGCACGCGCGAAACGTCCAGCCGTTTGCCGTCCCCATTGGGAACGCCGTCATTGATCGTTCCCCGGACGGCTGGCCTGCGCTGCCCAAGACCGACCACGATGATCGACAGCTTGATCTCGTGCGCCGCGCCAAGCTCCATGCCCATGACCATTTTCTCCGCCCCCTGGAGAAACGGTTTTTCGCCGCTCGAGCCGCCGAGCTGGAGGCCCCCCGCGAGATCGACGACATCGCCGGGCGGGGAGAGGCGCGCTACGTGGCTGTCATCCACGCGGACGGGAATGGCGTGGGGCAGCTTCTCCCAGCGCTCACCACTGCGGAGAAAATGGGCGCCTTCAGCAGCGCCCTGGCCGAAGCCACACTCGCCGCAGTGCACCGGGCGAGCGACGAACTCTTCGATGTTGACAACCGGCTGTGTGGACGACCTGTCGTCGTCGGCGGTGACGATGTTACCGTAATTGTCGCCGCCGGACGGGCCACGGCGTGGGTACAGGCGTTCTGCGCCGCATTCGAGGAGGAGACCCAAGCCCGAGGGCAGATCAACGGCCGGCAGGGACTCACCGCCTCAGCGGGGATCGCGCTCGTTCGATCCAAGCACCCGTTCCGGCAGGCGTATGATCTGGCTGAGGCCCTTTGTAGCTACGCCAAACGGGAGGGGCGAGCGGCCGGCTCGCCGTCTCTGGTAGCGTTCAAGCGGGTCTCCAACACGCTCGACGCCGACCTGCCCGCTCCTGTCTCCGGAGCCGAATCCAGGCATCGTTTTGGGCCGTACCTTGTTGGCGCATCGGCCCAAACGGGTTTCGCCCGCCTCGACGCCGTTCGCGCCGCCGCGCACGCTGCGGCGCGCCGCGACGTGGCTCGCGGCCCGCTTCGGACCCTCGCACAACGCCTGACAGCGCGCCCCGAGAGTGCGGCCCGCCATTTTGAGCGGCTGTGCGTTGTGCACAGCGAATCGCGCGGCTTCAGCCTTCTTCGCCAACGACTCGCTGATCTGGCGGAAGGCCTGGACACGGAATTGTATGTCCCTGTACGGCGGGCCACGGCCACGGGGACGCTGGCTGACGTCACCGCGACACCATGGTTCGACATACTCGACCTGATGGCGGTGGAAGGCACCGGAGGCACGCGATGACCAGATGGAAGCTCACGATCAGGTTCACCAGCGACTGGCATGCGGGAAGCGGACGGACGTCAGGAGCGGACCTCGACTCCTTGGTCGCATTGGAAGGAGGACTGCCGTACGTGTCTGGCCGTCACCTTCGCGGGCTGCTGCGCCACAGCATGCGCAGACTCGAGGCGCTCGGCGCCATCGAGCCAACCAACGACGGTCCGATGTCTGATCGGCTGTTCGGACGCGGCGCTGGGACAACATCCGTGGACCCCGTGGAGACTCGATTCGAGACCACCAAGGGTAGACTTCGAGTGGGAGCCGCGCGCTTGCCAGAGGACTGGCGGGCCTTTGCGCGTACTCCCGATGGAGCCGAGTCCTGCGCCCTTCTGCGCCGTGGCCTTCACAGCACGTCGCTCGAGGCCGGTGTCGTCAAACAGCGGACCTTGCGCAGCCTTGAAGTGGCAGTGCCCATGACCCTTGCCGCGGAACTCAGCGGGGAGCTTGAACCACAGGACCTCGCCGCACTCGCCTTGTCGGCGCGAACGATCCGGAGACTGGGCGGGCACCGCACGCGAGGCCTTGGTCGATGCGACATCGCCCTTCAGGAGGAGACGTGAAGAGCATCCACTTTGAGGTGAATCTCCTTGATGATGTCGTCCTGACTGGACACAGCGCGAGAACTGGCACGGGCGACGCTCTTGGCTTCATCCCGGGCGCTGCCCTGCGTGGACTTGCCGCAGAACGGTACGGGGAGGCAGAGCCGAACGCGTGGGATGTGTTCCACTCCGGGCGGGTGGTGTTCGGTGACGCGCGCCAATTGTGCGGCTCGGATTCCCCCGCGCTGCCCATGCCACTGTCCTTCCACGCCCAAAAGGGGGCGGCGCCCCAACGGGTCGAAGCTGACGGCGTCGTGAACACAGGCCTCAGGACCGCTCCCGGGCCCGGATTCAAACCGCTCAGGGGTCAGCTCTCGACAACCGGCGAAGTGCTTCCCCTTCCGAACACCGAACTCTATGCACGCACCGCAATCAATTTTGAGGACGGCCGGGCAGACGAAGGACAGTTGTACTTCACGACAGCCCTGACCGCGGGGCAACGGTTTGGATTCGCAGTGGACATCCACCTGCCGGATGCGGACGGCTCCGTGGAGCAATTCGTGCGACGGGCCGTCGGGGGACAGCGTTCTTTGGGACGAAGCCGCGGTGCGCACCACGGACGTGTGGACATACAGGCCCGAGAGCAGCCGTTCGCTGCGACGCCGACTTTAGATCGTTCGGTGGACGGGCGAGTAACGCTGCTCCTTCTCAGCGAGACGTGTCTCATCGACGAGGATTCGGGGACCCCGACAGG
>CALBXO010000876.1 GCA_937890335.1 uncultured Pseudomonadota bacterium
CCTGCGCGCGTGCCAGAAGCGCCCGGTCCCAATGAGCGAGATCAACGACTTTGTCGAGACGCTCGAGGCGCGCCTCTTTGAGGGGTCGCGGCCGGAGGTCTCCTCCGACGAGCTGGGCGAGTCGGTGATGGACTTCCTGAAGAAGGTCGACGCAATCGCGTACATCCGCTTCGCCAGTGTGTATCGATCCTTCGCGGACCTCTCCGAGTTTGTGGACGAGATCCAGGAGCTGATCGCCCGCTCCCAGAACGAGGCGTGACCGAGGCCGACCAGGGTTTCATGCGCCGCGCGATCGAACTGGCGCAGCGCGGCCTGGGAAGGACGCGCCCCAATCCAGCGGTCGGCTGTGTCCTCGTACGGGACGGCGCCATCATCGGCGAAGGCTGGCATCACAAGGCTGGACTCGCGCACGCCGAAGTTGAGGCGCTGCGGTCGGTCAGCGGATCCGCCGCCGGCGCCACCGCCTATGTGACGCTGGAGCCCTGCAGCTATACGGGACGGACCGGGCCCTGCACCGTCGCGCTGCTGGACGCCGGGATCGCGCGCGTTGTGATCGGCTCCCGTGACCCAAACCCCAAAGTAGATGGCCTTCAGCTTCTCCGCGACCGTGGCGTCGTAGGGCTGCGCCTTGCCCACCAGGATCGCCTGGGCGCCCGGGTAGACCTTGTTGAGCTCCAGCTGCGCTCCGGCGACCAGGTGGACGAACCAGTGGGACTTGTTCTCCGCGATCTTCGCCGCGTCACCGTGGGCGCCCTCCAGCATCACATTGCTCTGGTCGAATGGGACGAAATACACCTTGGTCAGCGGCTGACCCTGCACTCGCGTCAAGTCGCCGGGGCTGGGGTTTCGGACCGTCAGGCCTCGGCCCATGCAGCCGGCGGAGCAGATCAACAGCATCGCGAGTGTGAAGCGGGCGAGACGAATCATCCTTGACCTCCGAATTTCGGCCATTCTTGGCGATTTTGCACTTCCGCGCAACCGATAACGAGGAGTGCCAGTCCACTCGGGGCAGTGGTACGCTTCGCCCGTGGTTCGTGATGTTCAGACTGCTGTGGCCCCTGCTCGGAATCGGGTCGGGGTGCCCGTGCTACCCGATGGGAGTCGCGAGCGGCCACTCTTGCTGCGGCTGGAGGGCGAGGCCGCCTGTAACAACGGGTGCGTCGCGTGTGTCGCCCAGCCCGTCGCCGGGTCTCACGCTCGGTTTTCCGCGCCCGTCGCTGGGCAGCACGTCGTT
>CALBXO010000877.1 GCA_937890335.1 uncultured Pseudomonadota bacterium
TTTTCGAGAGCGGGAAACGAGACTCGAACTCGCGACCGCCAGCTTGGGAAGCTGATGCTCTACCAACTGAGCTATTCCCGCGCGAACAGCGTGATTGCCATGGGGCATGGCTGCTGTCAAGGCCGGAGTTGGGCATGGGGTGGGCGGTCGTCAAGGGGTGAGGTTGGCGCTAGACTTCGGCCATGCGCGTCGTCCTGCTCGCCGTCCTCTTCTTGAGTGCCTGTTCCGAATCCGAACCTCCGGTCGCTGGAGCGGTGGGGTTGGAGGATGAGCTGTGTGAGCTGCCGGCGCTGCGGGGCGATGTGGAGACGACGTTCCTGTCGTATGGGTCGGAGCCCTGGCAGCGGGCGGCGCTGGTGAGGCCCGTGGGTCGGCGGCAGGGGCGGACGCTGCTGGTGTTTGTGCACGGTGGGGGCTGGGTTGGGGGCAACCTGCACGAACACCTGCCGCTGGCCGAACATTACGCGCGGCGCGGTTTTGTGGCGGCGTCCGTCACCTACAAGCTCGCCACGGCGGGACCGACATGGCCGCAGCCGGCGTACGATGTGGGGTGTGCGCTCAAATGGGCGCAGGACAACGCGAGCGACTGGGGCGCGGACCCGGCGCGGGTGACGCTCATTGGGACCTCCGCCGGTGGGCATCTGGTGTCGCTGGTCGGGGCGGGCTCGCCCGACGCAGACTGCGGGCAACAGCCTCCGCTGCTCGCGGTCACGGTCTCCGCCCCGGCTGCCCTGCTTGCGCTCACGCCGCGGGACGCGGTCTATCCGCGGGCCATCTCGTTGCTGGGGGCCGACCCCGGCGACGCGGCGACGCTGTGGGAGGCCGCCAGCGCGGACAGGCATTTGACGGCGCAGAGCGCACCGTTTGTCGTTGTGCATGGCGCGCGCGATCGCACGGTCCACACCTCGGTCGCGGACGTATTTGTGTCTGCGGTGGAGGAGGCCGGGGGGCGGGTGGACTATCGAATTCTCAGTGGTGTCCGGCACGGGTTTGAGCGGGAGCCCAAGCACCTGAGCCGACTACAGTGCTATCTTGAACCGTTCCTCGCCCTGCCGCCCTGATCCGAGGGTCGCGCAGCCTCCTTTTTGACCCATTGAGAGCCACATGAAGAAGATTGTCGTTCACTCCGCCGGCGGCTACGACCGGTTGCGCGTTGAGACCTGTGACGACCTTGCGGCCGCCGAGGGCGAAACTCTCATCGACGTCTACGCCATCGGGATCAATTACGCGGACTGCATGGTTCGCATGGGCCTGTACGAATCCGCGAAGCAGTTTGTCGGGTGGCCGATTACACCTGGATTTGAGGTGGCAGGGATGGCCGGCGGGGCGCCCGTCATGGCGGTGACACGATTTGACGGGTACGCCACCCAGGTCCGTGTGCCCAGTCACCAGGTATGTCCCGTCCCTGACGGGATGAGCCTGATCCAGGCGGCGAGCTTTCCCACGGTGTTTCTCACGGCCTGGTACGCGCTGCACCGCCTGGCGCATGTGACTCCGGGAGAGCGACTGCTGGTGCATTCGGCGGCCGGTGGCGTGGGCAGCGCGCTGTGCCAGCTTGGCAAGCGGGCGGGCTGTCACATCACCGGGGTCGTCGGCGGGGCGCACAAGATTGAGGCCGCGCGTGAGGCCGGGGCTGACGTGGTCATCGACAAGCGGGCCGTGGACCTCTGGGACGCGGCGTCAGGCGAATTCGACGTGGTGCTGGACGCCAATGGCGTCGAGACACTGGGAACGAGCTACGCCCGGCTCGCGCCCGCGGGCCGCCTGGTCATCTATGGGTTTCACACGATGCTCCAGCGCGGACGAGACCGACCCAACTGGCCCAAATTGGCGTGGTCCTGGCTGCGCACGCCGAGGTTCAATCCGCTGGATTTGACCACGTCCAACAAGTCGGTGATGGGGTTCAACCTGAGCTTCCTCTTTCACCGCGCGGACGTGCTCGAGGCCGCCATGGATGACCTGCTCGCGGGAGTGCGCGCAGGGGAGCTGCGCCCACTCGGGACGACCAGTTTTCCGTTGGAGCGCGTGGCGGACGCGCACGCGGCCCTCGAATCCGGGGGCACGACCGGCAAGTTGGTGCTCACGGTCCCCCGCTGATCCTCACCGCGGCGGCGCCGACCATCCCACTTACGCCAGCGCGTCCCAGAGCTTCTGGAACTCTCGCTCAAATCGCTTCACCAGCCGCTCATCCTGGAGGACTACGATGTTCTCCTCGTTGTAGCGAAAGGCCGACCGGGTCCAGTTGTAGCTTCCGGTCAACAGAGTCTTCGCGTCGAAAACGGCGTATTTGTGGTGCATGTGGTTGTCGGTGCGATCCACCCGGACCGGGACGCCGGCACGCTCAAAGGCGCTGACGTCGCTACCGCGGTCCTCGGACTTGTCGTTGTCCGAGATGATCCGCATCTTCACGCCCCGTTTGTGGGCGGCGACGACGGCCTCCGACAGGTGGTCGTCGGTGATGGTGAAGACGCACAGGTCCACGGATTTGCGCGCGGAACCCAGGAGGCCGGCGATCCGGTTGCGGCAGCCCTCCCCTGGACTGAACCAGGCCTCGGCAAGGCCCGCGGCAGCGGGCGCGTCCGTGGACGCCATGACCTTCACCACGTCCTCCAGCCAGCGGACGATCAGAACCGGGTCCGCCTCCACGCGCTCCTGCGCAATCACGAATGCGCGGGCTCGGGCCTGCGCCATGGCGCCGGGCTCAGATTGTACCTCCGTGAAGAAGGCCTTGGGCCCCTTCTTCTCCGTGCGGCTCAGGCGCACGTCGTCGAGGGTCTGGAGAAGGATCTTGTCGAGTGCTCGCGTGTCCATAGGGCCTACGGTACCATCCCTGGCCATGGGGTTCATTGAAGAAATTTTTCCAACGGCCGCATCGTGCAAGTTGGAGCAGGGATAATCGCCGCTTCGGCGCCGCGCCTCAGTGACCGAACGGTTGTGGTCACTACCCTGGCGCTGTTGGTCCTGGGCATCGGGTTTGATACCTACGGGCCGTGGTGGGCGCAGCATGTCATCTCGGTGCTCACCTGGTCGACGTTTGCGCTGTTGGTGGCCTGCGAGCGCGGGAGATCTCGGTGGGAGCTGCTCGCGTGTCTGGTCATCGCGGGCGCCGGCGAGTACGGACTCGGCAACGTAGTGGGGCTGTGGGAGTACCGGCTCGGCAACCTTCCGCTGTACATCCCGCCAGGGCACGCGCTGGTGTTCGCGTCGGGGTTGCGCATGGCCCGCCACGCGCCCCGATGGCTACCCTGGTTTGTCCCGGCGGTGCTGACACCGTACGCGATTTGGGGGTTGGTGACCGGGGTGGACCAGGCCGCCGCCTTCCTGCTTGCGCTGCTGGTGGCTTGCTTGGCGTTTGGCCGCGACAAGTGTCTGTACGCGGCCATGTTTCCGTTTGCGATGGCCATCGAGGTCTGGGGTACGTCGATCGGCGGCTGGACGTACGCCGCCCAATGGTTTGGCGCCGCCACAACCAACCCGCCGGTGGGAGCGCCGGCGCTCTACTGCTTGCTGGACGTGTTGGTTCTGGGGGCGGTTGGGCTCGCGTACAAAATCGCGCGCACGCGGTCGTCCACGGCGTGCGACGAGAACCAGACGCCGCTCAACGCCGACCCAGTGAGCCGGGCACCACGTTAGAGCTCCGGGCCAAAGCACGCGCGGAACGGGGCACAGATGGGTGCGTTGAGGACGAGACAGATGTCGTCCAGGATGTGGGTGGCACAGTCCTCGTACTCGCGCACGGTCAGCGTGCAGCTCGATCGGTCGTGCTGCTCGCAATCCTCCACCGTGTGCGTGTTCACCCGGATGATGCCGTCGCAGAAGAACTCCCGGTTCTCGCCCAGTGCCTCCACGCCCCACCGACACATGCGCTCAAACTGGACCTGCGGCAGCGACCCAATGGATGCGCCCGGGTCCAGTCCGGTCCCGAGACAGTCAAAGATCGCGTCGCACGCGGGCGCGTGCAGGAGTGAGCAGGGGTTGTCGCGGGCGAGCGCAAGGCAATCGTCGTACTCGCCGACCGTCGCGCCACACTCCGCCATGCGCTGCACGGTCACCTCGCAGGAGACCGCCGCCGGCCACAGAGTGCGCCCCTCACACATGCCCGATCCCGCCGGCGAGCCGAGCTGTTCCTCAAGCTGCAAGCAGAAGATCTGAAGCTGGTCCCCGTCCAGGCCTCCGATTCGCGCCTCGCGTGGGAGTACCGCGCCGGTGTCGTCGCGTGGCCCTCCCACGTCCCTGTCGGGCGTCGAATCCGGCGCTGCGCCATCGGCAGGCGCGTCGTCCCCCACGAACCCAGAACTGTCGGTCTGTCCGTCGCCCGCGTCCGGTGCCGGCTCCCGCAATGGCTGGTCCGGGAACTCCGCGCAGGCCAACATTGCTAGAATCGGACCCAGCGGTGTCACCCCCGCGAGCCGAGACGGATGTCCGGTGCCTGCGCCAGCAGGACCGGCCAGCACGAGGCAGAGCCCAAAAATGAGAAGGAAGAACGCGCTCCAGATTTTCATGGCTCGTCGCGGAAACGAGACCCTGCACCCCGGCGAAATCCTAGTTGCTTTGTGCTCGTCCGTCAATCGATGGTGTCCGATGGTGGCGGGCTTGACGTTTCAAAAGCTCCACCTCCCGCATCGGCACGAAAGCGCAATGACTCAAATCTTCGGCGCACTTCGGAGGTCACCTCGGTGCCCAGTGCGAGCGTCAAGCGCCGGGCCTGCTCCAGCATCCCGGTCACCGGGCCCTCTTCCTGTTCCAGGGCCGCATGGGCGAGTTCACAATGAGCCAGTGCGAGCGCAGCGGCGTCCCCGACGGTGCGCGCCAGGATTCGCGCCTTTCGGGCCGCGTGCTCGGCTTGACGCACATGACCCAACTCGCGGCCAATCTGGGCCAGGCCCAGGTAACACCAGACCTCCACGGACCGCGCCCCCACATCCCGGACAATCTTCAGGGCCAGATCCACGTTGACCTGCGCACGACCAAACTCCTCGTGTGCAATGTCCCAGCGTACCTGTTCGAGCACTGCACGCCCCAGGCACACCGGGTCTCCCATGACGCGCGCCCGTTCCAGCGCACGCTCCACGACCTCCTGCGACGACTGCGCGTGTCCGAGCCTGAGCAGGACCTCGGCCGTGGCGACATCCGTCCACGCCATGGCCGCCACGTCGCCGGCGTCGCTCGCCAGCGCTGCGGCACCCTCCAGGCTTGTCAGAGCCTCCGCAAACCGTCCCAGATCCGTCTCAATCTCGCCCGTGACACGTCGGGCGTCTGCCTCGGCACGGGGATCGCCAACCTGGTGTAGGATGGAGATGGCCTCCCGACACCGACCCAGCCCATCCAGGTAAGCGCCGGCTGTCGCGTCGCACTGCGCAAGGAGGACGAGGTCGGTCGCCTCGCGCGGTCGGTTGCGGTACTCGCCATGCATTTTCAGGGCGACCATCGCGGCATCCCGTGCCGAATCGAGGTTGCCCTGCACCAGGTGGATGCGCGCGACCTCGGCATCCACGTCGGAGGTCGCTGCGCTGTCCACGACCTTTCCAAACAGGGCCCGCGCCCTCTCGCATGCGATGGTCGCGGCCTGGTAGTGCCCCAGACTGCGATCCAGTGACGCCTTGAGCAGCAGCACCGTGGCATGCTCCTCCGGCGCGCGGAGCTCGGTAGCCAGGGCGAGCGCAAGCTCCATGTAGTCCAGCGCGCTGTCAAAGCGCCCTTGGACCACTTGTCCCTCGGCCATGGCATAGACGGTGCGGCACTCCCCCATCTTGTCGCCGACGTCGCGGTAGGTTGTCAGCGCATCCAGCAGTGATTTGGCCGCCTCGCGGCCGCGGCCAGTGCCTTGTTGGACGCGGGCGAGATTGTAGGTAGCCCGCGCGGCGGTCTCCAGGTCACCCCAACGACGCGCCAGCGCGGCGGCGGGCTGGAGCGTCATCTCCGCCTCTGGAAAGCGCCCCTGCGGGATGAGGACACCCTCGGCAAGATCGACCCGGATCGCCAGCCCAGCTACATCGAGGCTGCCCTTGGTGCCAGGCCCGAGCGCTGCGCGGTAGTGGAACTCAGCGTCGTCGTACGCACTCCGGGCAGTGGCCATACGTGCGGCGACGAGGTGCGCGTCCATGGCGCGATCGTGATGCCCGGCCTCCTGCCAGTGGATCGCCAATACACCCGGATCCACGGTCCCTTGCGCCGCGTCTACGCGGGCGAGGTAGGCCGCGGCGCGGTAGTGGAGGTCGCGCCGCTCCTCGGCCGTCACCTCCGCATACGCCGCCTCCCGCACGCCGTCGTGCACAAAGCGTACAATGGTGTCGTCATCGACCATCTCGAAGATCTTCACGCGGATGAGATCTTCCATGTGCGCCCGCGCGACGCCGTCGCTCTGGCGCCAGAGCGCGCGGAGCATCGCAGGCGGCGCCTCACGCCCGGCCACCGACGCGGCACGGCAGGCCTCCCGGAGCGCTGCGGGGAGGCGCTCGAGTCGCTCGACGGCCAGCGCCTGGAGCGACTCCGGAATGGGTAGACGGGCCCGGCCGCCAGTGGCCGTCGAGACCAGCGAGCCTTGCGGGTCGCGAAGAGACCAGGCGCCGTCGTCGCCAAGCACCAGCACGCCGGCGTCGACGAGCAGCCTCAGGTACTCCAACAGAAAGAATGGATTGCCCGCGGCCTGGCCACCCAGGAACGCCCCAAGGGATCCCGGTACATGATCCAGACCGAGGGCGTCGGCGGCGATGGCAAACACGGAGTCCGAGGTCAGGCGCCCCAGCTGCTCGCGCTCGATGGCTGTCCTGCTCAACAGCGACGCAAACCCGTTCGGGACCTCGTCCGGGCGGTAGAAGCCAGTGACAAACAGCGAGCGCGCCTGGAGGCCACGGAAGGCAAGGTACTCCACGCAGCCGAGCGAAAGTTCGTCGGCCCATTGGAGGTCGTCGAAGACCAACAGTCCCGTGTTGCCCGCGACCAACGCGGACAGTGTCTCGAAGACCGCGTTGAAAAGGCGCACCCGCGCGGCCTCCGGCGCGAGGCGAGCCGGAAGTGAGTGGTCCCTGTCCACGGGCACTTCCGCGAGGAAGACAAAATACGGCTCCAGAATCCCCAACCGCGGCCCGAGTAGCCGCTCCGTGGTGTCTCCTCCCCCCGCGTGACAGTGGTCCGCGACGCTGCGCATCACGCGCTCAAACAGTGACATGGGTTTGGCGGCACCACCGAGGTGTGTCAGGGCGGGCCCGTTGCCCTCCCCGTCAACCTCCATCCTCAGGGGATGCGCGCGCCGCGTGCACCGACCCATCACGACCCGGACCCCGAGGGTCCGAGCTCGTTGCGCCAGCTCCATGGCAAAACGAGTCTTGCCCACCCCGCTGTCGCCCGCCACGAGCACCATCCCGCCCGCGCCGAGCCGCGCCTCCTCAAGGCGCCGCTCCATGCGATCGAGCAGGGCATCGCGTCCCGTCATACGAGGGTTGTAGAGGTAGGGCCGCGGCGTGGGCAGGGCTGGGCCCGTGGGCTGGTCGGGCGCCATCCTCGCAATCGCATCGCGCACGACGAACGCGTGGCCCGGGCGAGCCGCTGGGTCCTTGGCCAGCAATTGGTTGACGACCCGCGCGAGCAGCGGGTGCACGTCGGGCACCACCTCCTGTACCGGCAACGGCTCCGCGTGCATGTGCGCGTACAGAACCTTGGCGCGATCGCGCATGGGGAACGGCAGACAGCCGGTCAGCACCTGGTAGAGCATGACCCCGAGCGAGTAGAGGTCCGCCCGCGCGTCAAAGGCTTCCCCCCGGATTCGCTCCGGCGCCATGTAGTAGGTGGAGCCCGCCAGCAGCCCAGCGGACTCAATCTCCTCGGAGTCCAGCCGCGCCCCAAATCGCGCGGCGAGGCCAAAGTCCACGATGACGATGCGGCCGTCGCGGGTGATGATGACGTTGTCGGGCTTGATGTCGCAGTGGACGATGCCCTGGCCATGGATGTACGCGAGGGCGTGACACACCCTACCGGTCCAGGCCAGGATTCGAAGGATGCTGTCGTCGACGGAGCGGGCCCCCATCAAGGCGGGATCTCGTCCCCGTGCCGCTGGACCCATCATCGCCAGGGGAAGTCCGGCGGGCGTCGTGCCGCCCCCAAAATCGGCCTCCGTGTCCTCGTCGTCGTCGCTGCCTGAATCGGACAGAGGCAATGTCCACAGGCCTTCCGTCACGTCCTCGCGCACGCTGGCGCCACGTGGCTGGTCCGCGTCGCTCGACGCGAGGTCGTCACCGCGCAGGTACTGTCCCAACGTCCGGCCGCCGAGCAGCTCCATGGCGTACCATGGCACGCCCCCCTCGACGCCGTCGTCCACGACCTGCACCACACCCGGATGCCGAAGGGATCGCAACGCCCGAATCTCGGCGCGCAGGTTGGCCACGTTCCCGGCGTCCGCGTTGGAGAGCGTCTTGAGGGCGACGCTCTGTCCGGTGGCACCGTCGACCGCGCGGTAGACGACGCCCATCCCACCTCGCCCCAAGACGGACACGACGCGGTAGCCACCGATTTTTTCGCGAGAATGCACCAAGGACAGCAGGCGCGTTGCGCCAATCCCCCGAAACCGACCATCTACAAGGACGGAGTTACTCCCAGAGTCGCCTGGAAAGTCTGGTCACTTGGACCTGTGGCGTCAACCAGACCCTTGGCCACCCGCCAGAGTGTCGGGGCGCCTCGACGCCACCGGGTCGGGCAACCCTCATCGGCCAAAGGCCGCGCGGAAGGCCGTGTTGTTCGGCCGGTCTGGCGACGGGAGCGAAAAACACCAGTCACCGAGCGCTGGGCAGCAGGCCGACATGCTCGTAGACCCGGCGCAGGTAGCGCACGGGCATATTGCCAGCGTCCAGGTACGTCGCGTGAAAGCGGCGATCCAGCTCGAGGCCGCTGAGTTTCCCAGCCTGGGCCGTCTCCACATCGCGCTTGAGCGCCCAGACCAGGTGATTGCCCGTCAGGTAGCTCAACGGGTAACCCCGCTCCTGCGAGTACCAGTTCAACTCGGCCTTCACGCGTCCCGGCACAAATCCGGTCACGGCTGTCAGCAGGCTCCCCGCCGCGCCAAACGGGTCCGCCTGGGCGATGTCCGCGTCCACGCCGACATCCAGGAGATCCCGCTCTCCAGTCATGAAGAAGAGGTCAATGGCCACGCGGGCTCCGAGCCGACTGATGTCGCGCTTGCCGACAAAACGCGCCTCATCCTCCAGCTCGCCCATGTACCCCACGTCGAGCATGTAGTCCTCAAGCATGGTGGTCCATCCCTCAGCCTGGTCCATCGCCTCACAGTGGCGGCGAATGACAGACTCGTGGATACCGGCGGTTGCGAGGTGCAGATGGTGGCCGGGGATTCCCTCGTGGATCATCATGGACGGGATGGAGAGGTCCGTGTGCTCGTCCATCAGCGCCTCGGACAGCGTCAGGTAGACCAGGCTGCGTCGCGTCCCCTCTCGGAACGGCGGCGGCGGCACCATCGCGCCCGCGGGGATGGACGGCTCCATGAACTTCGGCGTCTGGAGGATCGCCAGGTCCTCCCCTTCGAAGATCGGGAAGAGGTCGCGCTCCTCGATGAAGGCACGAATCCGTCGGCGCTCCTCGCGGTACCGCTCCAGGACCTTGGAGGTGTCGCCGCCCGTGACCTGCACCTTGTACCGCTGGTTGAGAAACTGCTCGACCTCCTCGACGCTGGCGTCGCCCAGCTCGTACTTGGCCGCGAGCCGCGCGCCGAGCTCGGCGATCTGGCCGCGGGTGCGGGCGAGGAACTCGGTGGCGATGCCGTGGAGCTCGTCGATGCTCAGGTCAATCCCACGCAGCTTGATGATCTGGGCCGCCGTCTCGCGACCGACGTGCAGGTTGTCCTCGGTCGGCTGGGCGGCCAGCCACGTCTTGTAGCTGGCCAGCGACGCCTCGGCGGCCGCGCGCGCTTTGGAGAGCCGCGGCGCGTCGGCCCAGCCCACCTCGCCCGCCCAATTCTCCAGCGTGGCGAACATATGGGGGAGGCCTTCGACCTTCTCCTGGTCGATGGCCGCCCACCGGGTCACCGGGGTGTCGAGACATGTGCGCAAGGCGTCGAGGTAGGCCGGCACCGCTTCGAGCCGGTCAGCGATGTTCTCCAGGCGTTCGTCGTCGGGCCTGGGATCATTGATGAACAGCGCGAACATACCATCGCCGATGTCGTCCCCGGCGTGGGGCAGCTGCGCGCGTCGCGTACGCCCGTTGAACGTGCGGGTGAACTCCAGAATCTCGCCCTCAAGGCGCATGGCGGCCAGGTCGAGGTCCAGCTCCTTGGAAAAATCACCACGCACAGTCGCGCGGACCCCGTCGACGTCGCCCAGCAACTGCCGCGCATCCGCCAGGCGCGCCTGCGCCTCGGACTCGCTCGGGTCGGGCAGAGACCCCAGGTCCGTCTGGACACCCAGAAAGACGCGTTCATTGGCGCTGCGTGTGAAGTGGGCGTGGAAGCGAGTGGAGAAGTCAGTGTAGGACATCAACGAACCATTGTTTGATGGAAGATATCGCGATCCGTGCCAGCGCCCTGGACATCGCTGGTGTCCTCCCAGGCAATCTGGAGGGCACCTGCCCCTGCATCGAAGAGCAGCGCCGGAGAGTTGGCCTCGCCGGTGAAGCCGGCATCGGTCGTCACAAGAGTCGGCCGATCGAAGAACCCAAATCCGATCCCGGTCGTGACAAAGAGGTCTACGTCGTCGCCGCTGTCGTAGATGTTCCCGGACTCGACCCACGCCACATATGTCACCGACGTAGCAAAATCAACCGTGACCCTGCCCTGCTCGCTCACACCGTCTTCGTCGTGGTCGGTCACGAGGCTGTATCCACTGAGTCCAAAAAAGTCGTCCAGGCTGCGGTACCAGATGTCAAAGTCGGCGCCGCTGCCGAAGAGCGTCGTGTCGTCCTGCCATACGAAATGCACGACGCCGTCGAGGTCGACCGCCACATCTGGGTCGAGCGACACCCCATCAAGATTGTGGTTGCTGACGACGAGCATGGCCCCGAGAACTCCGTCGGTGGCGGTGCGGTAATAGATGTCAGAGTCGGTCCCGCTGCCGCCGATGTCCCCAGTGTCCTGCCACACGATGTGAGCCACGCCGTTGAAGTCGGCCGCGATCGCGCCGTTTGCGGACACGTCGGAGTCGGGGTCGTCACTCACCAGCGTCTCGGCGCTCCAGACCCCCGCCTCCCAGCGCGCATACAGCAAGTCACTCGTGAGGTTGCGTCGCTGCCAGACAGCATGAACGACGCCATCTGCGCCCGCGGCGAGTGCCACAGCGCCGTCGTCGGCGGTGGTCCCGGGCGTCAGCAGAGTGGCGGCGGTCCATGCCTGTGTGTCGGGGTCGTAGATGCGGTGGTAGAGGTCCAGGTCTGCATCCACCTCAATGATCTCCCCGCCGTCCTGCCACACGAGGTGCACGCGCCCGTCGGCGGCCGTAGCCAGCGCCGGCCGGTACGAATCGCCGTCGCCGGGGACGGACAAGACATCGATCTCGGTCCATGCAACGCCATCCCAGGCCCGGTGGAAGATGTCGTAGGGGAAGTTGCCCTCGATGGTGTGCGAGCAGCCTTCAAACTGCGCGCATTGGTCCGCCCAGACCACGTGCAAGACGCCGTCACCGTCCACCGCGAGCGCCGGCGCCTCGCTGTCGGCCTCGGGCGTGGAGGTGGAGAGGACCGTGGCGAAATCGACAAAGCTGACCTCGGTCTGGTCCGTTGCGGTCAACCCCACGCCGTCTGTGGCCGTCGCACGAATCGCGAGCAGCTCGCCCGGGACGGCGTCCGCAGCCGACACCGTCCGTGACCAGGTGTCCCCTTGGAGGTGCGCGGCAGGCCCACAGTCATCCTCGAGGCAGACCTCCACGCCGGCAATACTCAGATCGTCCTGCGCCGTCACGAGGACCTCGAAAGGTGTCGCACTCACGGTTTGGCCAAACACGGGCTGGTCGACGAAGACCGTCGGAGGCTCGCAAAGGTCCCCCAGACCGTCGTCGTCGTTGTCTGCCTGGTCTGGGTTGGGCGCGACCAGACAGTTGTCGCACGCGTCGCCGACGCCGTCCTCGTCGCCGTCTTCCTGGTTGGGGTTGGGCGTGTCGGGGCAATTGTCCTCGTCGTCGGGTACCCCGTCCTCGTCCTCATCGTCGCAGACGTCGCCTTCACCGTCGTTGTTGCGGTCGGCCTGATCCGCGTTCTGAACCAGGGGACAGTTGTCGCAGGCGTCGCCCACGCCGTCCTCATCGCCGTCTTCCTGGTCTGGGTTCGCGATGTCCGGACAATTGTCCTCGTCGTCATCTACACCATCGTCGTCTTCGTCATCGCAGACGTCCCCCTCACCGTCGTTGTTCCGATCCGCCTGGTCGGCGTTCGCGTCCTCAGCGCAATTGTCACAGGCGTCACCAAGCCCGTCTTCATCGGCGTCCGCCTGGTCTTCGTTCGCGGTGACGCGACAGTTGTCACACGCGTCGCCCACGCCGTCCTCGTCCCCGTCTTCCTGGTCCGGGTTTGGGATGTCCGGGCAGTTGTCCTCGTCGTCGTCCACCCCGTCGTCGTCGCCGTCGTCGCAGACATCTCCCTCACCGTCGTCGTCACGGTCGGCCTGGTCCG
>CALBXO010000878.1 GCA_937890335.1 uncultured Pseudomonadota bacterium
AGGAAGTCGCTCAGCGACAGCACGGCCTCCACGTGCTCCGGCAGCACGTACTCGTGCGCGTCGCCAGGCGCGTGCAGCACGACCGACTGCAGCTCTTCAACCTCGGAATCGACATGTATGCGTTCGAGAGGGCCCATGCTTCACACTCCGGCGGGGCGAGCGACACCCGTGCGGTGTGTCACTCGGGCATGTCGGTGTCAATCTCGTCGTACTTCGCAGGCGCGCCGCGACGGGGCAGCTTGCGGTATTTCTTGAACAGCGCGGACTGCCGATTGGCCAGGCTGACCTCAACGGAGCCGATGTACATCGCGTCCACATGCGTGCTCAGCTCAAACGGATCCCCCGACCAGACGACCACGTTGGCGATCTTGCCCTTCTCCAGCGTGCCGTAGTCCGCCATCCCGGCCGCCGCCGCGGGATTTGTGGTGACCGCCGCGAGCGCCGCGTTCCAGTCCATCCCTCCACGCACAGCGTTGCCCGCCATCTGGCGCACGTTGCGGGCGTTGTGCGTATCAAAAACACTGAGCACCACGGGCACACCGGCGGCCGCGAGCACCGCGGCGTTGTCCTCGCGGGTGCCGAGCGCGTCAAAGCTCTGCGGGAGGTTGGCCATGCTGTCGAGCACCACCGGCACCTTGCCCGCGGCCAGCTCGCCCTTGACCATCCACGCCTCAGCCCCGCCGTGGATGATGGGCCGCAGGTTGAGCTCCTTTGCCAGTTGTAGGGCCGTGCGGATGTCACTGGCTCGGTCCACGTGGAAAACCACTGGCACCGTGCCGCCCACGGTCAGCGACAGCGCCTCGAGGTCCAACCGGCTCGCGGCGAGCTTGCGGGACTGCCCCACGTCGAACTTCTTCCTATTCTTGGCATAGAACGCCACGTCGTCGTAGAGCTCGCGCAGGGCGAGCACCGTGGCGCCGCGGCTGCCCATAGTCCCCTGCCCCAGCCCCACATGCATCGCCACCGGCGCCTTGGCGACGCGGGCAAACGCGCCGGGGCCGTGGAGGTCAATCCACGCCGACTGGCCCTTCACGAACCCGCCGCTCGGCGCGACCACGGCAGAGGTGATGCCACCGGTGCGCTGAATGGGAATGACCGCGCTGTTGGGGTTGAAGCCGTCCGACACACGAAACGCCGCGCGGACATCGTCACCGCCGCCGTCGCCGTCTCGCGTAGACTTCTCCAGTGACACCTCGACGACACCCAGTTGCGTCGCATAGTCCACAAAGCCCGCTGTCACGACCTTGCCGGTGCAATCCACCACCTTGTAGGCACCGGTCGGCACCGTAGTCCCGACGCTGAGAATCTTGCCGTCCGTGCCGAGCACCACGACGCCATTGTCGATTTTCGTGCCGGTCCCCGTGTGGACGGTGCCGCCCTTGAGAACAATACCCTGGCCGTCGGCCAACGCGGGCAGAGCAAAGCAGGCCGTGGCCAGGACCACAGCAGAACGAAGCAATCGATGATTCATTGGCCGACCTCCTGACCGGGCAATTGATAGACCTCAAAATCACTCCAGCGAGAAGGCGCCGCTTGGTCGAACTCGCGGACGCCGTCCACGAACACCATCTCCGCGCGGGCGTAGACGCTAAACGGATGCGCCGACCACACGACGACATCCGCCATTTTTCCCGCCTCGAGCGACCCGGTTTGCTCGTGCACGCCGAGCGCCCAGGCTGGGTTCAGCGTAATCCAGCGCAGCACCTCTTCCTCCGTGAGCTCCAGGCCGCCCTCCAACGCGGCGAAGTACACCTTGGCGGCCTCCTGGTTCAGACGCTGGATTCCGATGGGGGAGTCCGAGTGAATGATCGCGCGCCCACCGGCGTCGCTGACCAAAGCTGCGTTCTCCACGACGGCGTCGTGGGCCTCCATCTTGAATCCCCACCAATCCGCCCACGTACTCACGCTCACGTTCCACTCGGCGAGCACGTCGCGAATCTTATACGCCTCCACCGCGTGGTGAAACGACCGCACCCGAAACCCAAACTCGTCGGCGAGCTGGAGCACCTGCAGCATCTCGTCGGCGCGGTAGCAGTGCACATGGACGAGGATCTCGTCGTTGAGCACCGCGACCATGGTCTCCAGGCCAATGTCGCGCCCCGGCGGCGTGGGCTCCTTTGTCGCGTCGCGGGTCCCGCGGTCCCACCGAATGAACTCCTTCTCGTAGTCCTCGATCTTCTTCTTGTACTCCACCGCCTTGGCCCATTTCGCACGCCACACGGCCATGTTTCCCATGCGGGTCCCGGGCCCGCCCTTGCTGCCGTACACGCGCTTGGGGTTCTCGCCGCAGGCCATCTTCAGCCCGTAGGGAGCCCCGGGAAACTGCATCGCCCGGGACGAGATGGCGGGGTGCGATTTGATGGTGATCCCGCGGCCCCCAATGAGGTTCGCCGACCCGGGGATGACCTGTTGCGTGGTGACTCCCCCGGCGAGCGCCCGCTCAAAACCCGGGTCCTGCGGCCAGAGCCCGTGCTCCGCCCGAACATCGGGCGTCGTTGGGCCCACGATCTCGTTGCCATCGGAGTGGGCCTCGGCCCATGGCGAGGGGTACACCCCCAGGTGGGAGTGTGTGTCGATCACCCCGGGGGTGACGAATTTGCCCGTGGTGTCCACCACGGTGAAACCCTCGGGGGCCTCCTTGGCGCCGGACCCGACCTCCAGAATCCGCCCCTCTTCCATCAGCACCCAGCCGTTTTCCAAAGCGGGGCCGCTGGCCGGCATCACCGTGCCACCGCGCAGCAACACGCGCTCGGGCGCAAGCGAGGTCGGGGCAAAGTTCAGCGGGGGAGTCCCGGCTTGGGGGGACATCCTGAAATCGTTGGGAACCGGGTCCTTGTCCTTCTTGTTCGACGCGGGCGTTCCGCACGCCGCCAAGAGGAGAGCAAGGCCCACCACCACGGGCTTCTTCATCGCAACCTCCGTTGACAAAGGGGGCACCCTAGCAGACCCGTGCGTTTACGTCAGCAGGCCGCGGCGCTCACAGTCCACGGGGCGCGGGCGCGAGCAGGAGGTCCCCCGCGTCCAGGCCCGGCGCGACGATCCTGACAGGCCCCGCCTCCCGCATCGCGCTCACAGCCGCGTGCGTATCGGCACCGAGGGGAACGCGGTGCACACCTTCCGGGACCTCGGCGCGTCCAGCGCCGTGAAGCGCCATCGAGCGCAGATCGGCCTGCTGCAGGTCCAGGCGGTAGATGAACGTCTCCGTCTGAAGAAGATGGGGCCACGCCACGGGCTCAAGGATCTCAAGCGGCCCAAAGGCGCAGTGCGTGCGAACCGCAGAGTTCGTGTACTGCGTCATGCCAATCTGGAAACGTTGGTCGTAGCAGAGCAGCCCCAGCGCCTTCGTGCGCACCCCGAGTCCGGCACCGGGCAGGAGCGTAAAGAGGCTGAACCCAACCAGCGTCCCCGGCAAGAGACTGGCCACCGCGCAGTACTGGCTGACGGGCACAGGCCCGTCGTAGTCGTCCAGAATCGCTGACGAACCGGGGCCGAAGCCCGCCTCCGTGTACGCGACGAGCTGCGCCCACATCTGCGGGTCGATCTCGTCTCGGTCGACACAGAAACCAACCATGGCCGACGGCAGCGTGCAGCAGTCCAGCTGCACCCACGGCGGCATCCCGATTCCCTGGAAGGCCAGGCGGTTTCCGGCATTCACAAGTCGGTAGAACGCCTGGCTGTCGGGCGAGAAGATGTCCACGACCTCCGCCGTCGGGAACGGACTTCGACCCACCATAGCAGACGATGTCCCGTGGTAGCCGAGAAAGTACGGCCTCAGCGACGACGGCGTGCTCACGCGGTCTCCGGATAGCTCTCGGCCAGCGTCTCAAGCTCGCTGCGGTGCGCCGAGAACGTCACAGCCGACGGCACTTCATCATCGGCGACCCCCCAGAGCCGCGAAGTCATGCACACGGCCGCCCCTCCCCCACGGCGGAAGAGAGTGGGCAATTGAAGGGACTCCACCGCCAACCCAAGATCGCGCCAGATGCCCGTAATCCGGTCGGGGAGGCCGGACGGGCTCAGGACTGTGTCTGCCACCTGGAGCGCATTGGTCGCGTACGCACGGCTGTCCTCGGCGCTGATGGTGACCACGGTCGCGTGGGGCGCAAAGGAAGCGATCGCCTCCACACCACCGTCGAACAGAGCCTCCGGACAGACCAGCAGGACGTGGTCGGAGCCCTTGTGGAACCACGCCAGAAAGGTGTTCCCGTGGAACCAGGGGTCCGCCCGGAACGGCAGCTGGATGTGTTGCGCACTCAGTCGGTCCGCGACCTCGACGTAGGCCTCCTGCGTGGTGCGGGAAGCCGGACCGACGCCATAGGTATGGGCCACGGAAAAGGGAGACACGCGGATCGCGTCCCCCTGTGCCTCCCACACGGCCGAGGGGTGCCGAACATTCCAACCCAGCGAAGCTGCGAACCGGGCGGTGTGGGCGGGCTCCTGCACGCGGTGGGCGGCTGCCATCTTGGAGACCAGGAACCCTGGCGCGCCCGTCCGGTCCCGGAAAAACTCGCCCGCTTCCGCCGTGTAGGGCAGCCCAGTGAGATTCTTGTCCGCATGCGGGGGCATCACCACCACGCGCCCCCCCGCCGCCGTCACGGCACGGGCGACAGTCAGCCAGTCCGCCATCGCGCCGCGCGGGCTCGGCGGCTCACCACTGGTGGCCGATAGGAAGTTCTGCTTTCCGCGCAGACCCCAATCCGGGCGGGGGTAGGACATCAGATAGGTGGGGGTCATCGCGTTCTCCAGGCGGGCCGGTTCAGAGCGCCGAGGTCCTCGGGGGCCAGGCGACCACCGTCCGCCGCCAGCCACGCGTCGGCCGCCGCAAGCCAGCGCGGGTCGGAAAGGCGGCTCGGTACATGCCCGAGGGCCACAAGATCCAGAAGGTCCGTGAGGAGCGCGGGAAGTTGGCCCCATCGGCGAACCAGGGATTCGCGGGTTTCAAAGCGGCGCATGGCGCTGAGGTCGGCGTCGTCCAGAGGCATGATCTCCAGCGCCCTGGGACCCGAGGCTCCCGTGGGGGCGCGCCAGACCAACCAGGGCGTCTCGGCGATTCCCACGATGAGCACCTCCCCACCGCCCGCCTCGCGGTGCGCCGCGATCAGGACCTGAAACGTCTCCACCAACTCCAGGCTTCGTTCCTGTGCGGACCGCACGCCCTCTGCGGGCACGACCACAGCGTCGATCCCGCCCATCCGCACCACGCCCCACCGCGCAGGCCCGTGCGGGACCGTCCGATGGACCCAAGGTGGCTTGACCGCTTCCGGGTTGACGAAGATCACGTCCACCAATTTGTCGGGCGGCAGCCCTTCCGCGGGCCTGACCGCGGGCTGCCGAGACGGCCGCGACACAGGCGAGGCCGCAGGCTTGGCTGCGACCAAAGCGGGCTTGGCTGGGACCGAGGCGGGCTTTGCCGCCGACCCAGTGGGTTTTTCCGCCGCCGCGGCGGGTTTTGCCGCGGAATCTGCGGCCTTGTCCCCTTCAGCAGCGCCGCCCTTGTTCTGGGTCGCCGACGGCCGGACGGACGGCTTGCTCACCGGAGCCTGGAGCGGCTTGCTCGCGGGCGATGCACCTGCAACTTCGCCCCCAGACGCGGCGTCTGCCCCGGCACTACCCGAGTTGGCAGGGCCCGAATCGTCGCTGTCGACCCTGTGAGTGCCGGCGTCTACCTCCCCCCCCGCCACGCCGTCGGCGCCGGTCGCTGCGGCACCGGCAGGCCCTGCCGCCGCGGTCGGAGGAGCCGCGTCTGTCTCGAGTGCGGACGGATCGGGGCCGGTCTGCGCGCTGGGAAGCAATGCCAGCGCTGCCACCACAACGACCCCAAACAACGCCGTCACCCCCAGTCCTGCGGCGAGCAGCATCAAGCCGGCGGAGCTGCGCGGCGCCTCGTCCTCCTCGCCTTCCTCCGGCAGGGCAGGCACTGCGTCGACCAGCTGCGTCGGCGCCGCTTCGGCCCTTGGGGCCGATGGCAACGCCCGCGTCGGGAGGTTCGCCATCGCGAGTGCCTCACGATCCGGCGCCTTGCCGACGGCGCGCGCCTCGGATCTCAACGCCTCATTATACGTCGGCGAAACATCGACCTCGTGCGTGTCTTTAACGTCGTGGTCAATGACTGCCTCCACGAGCGCCTCGCCGGCGATCGCACCCGCGCTTCCAAGCCCGGCACCACGCCGCTGCGGCGGTCGCAGCGAGCCCAGCGTCGGCGTGTGGCGGACGACCTTGGGGGCTCCGCCCAGAGGCGCCGTATCCCCCTTCATCAATTTGTCCCGGCCAATGCCCTGCGTCGGGTCGTCCACACCCACCTCTTCGGGGGTCACGGTCGAGACCAGCTGGGTCGGCGGCAGGGCCTCGGTCTCCGTGGTCACCGACAGGCGATCCGCCGCGGACCGCCCGCAACCGCCGCAGAGGTCCGTCGTCTCGGCGCACGGCGTTCCGCAGAATGGGCAATAGCTGATGGTCGCCAAACCTACTCCTGCAGCTCGGGCACGCGACAGCACAGAACCCCGGAAACGTTGGTGTCCGGTAGCTCGCCGCACCCGTTGGACGCGGGCGCCGGAATCCGGGTCGCGTTGGAAAAAATCGAACTACGGCACCCGGCGTTGACGCAATCAAACCCGCAGCAGATGGGCTCGGAACAGTCACCGCGCCGGTAGCAACTGGGAGTCTCCTGCGTGCGACACCAGCGCCAACCGTCCTCATGACAATGCGAAGCCGCGGCGACCCACCGCCCTGCCCCTGCGTTCGCACAGCCATCGCCGCCACCGAGTGCTGCGCGCAAGACGTCAATGTTCATGTCCACACCGCACAGGCGCCAGCCGGGTCCGCAGAGGTCCGCAGGCAGCCGACAGCGCTGCTCGAGGTCGTTCCCGCACGGTCCCATATCCGAGGCTGGGTCCCGCAGGGAAGGTTGACCGTTCCAGGTGCCCGCGCAACCCGCCACATCCGGCCACGCCTCCGCATCCAGGTAGGCGTCACGGCCTCCATCCGAGCACGCGCACGACTCGTCGACCAGACCGTCGCAGTCGTCGTCACCGCCATTGCAGACCTCAACGCCCGGAGTGACCGCCCCCTGGCAGGCGCCGAATGCTCCGTCCACACAGAGTTGAACGCCCGCCGAACAACCATGTGCAAGCTCGTTGTCGTCGCCTGGATAACAGCTGAGTGACAGCGGCTCCCCCGACTCGTCCTCGTCCGCGACGCCATCGCAGTCGTCGTCATGGCCGTTGCACTCCTCCGGCATGGGTACCCCCGGCGCCGTGTCGCACACCAGCTCGGCCGCCACACAGCGCAACCTCCCCTCCCGCGTGCACGCGCCAACCCCGACTGTGCACGTCCCGCCGTCTACGTCCTCGTCGACGTCTCCGTCGCAATCGTCGTCCACGGCGTTGCAGGACTCGGGTACGGGCCTGCACACATCGGGTTCCGGTTCGGGCGCCGCCACGTCTTCCTCCGGCTCGTCACCCGCGGGATCCCCCGACGTGTCGGGCGAGCCGGTGTCGGGCGAGCCGGTGTCGTTCACCGCGGAGCGCGCGCCCGCCAGACAATAGCCTTGGGTACAGATGAACCCCGGCGCGCAGTCCGCGTCTGCGGAGCAGGCGCGGTTGGCCAGGGCGCTGTCGTCGAACTGGCAGCCGGTCGCCAGGGCCAGGCACGCGAGCGCGGCTATGCGCCGACGTATCACTTGCCCTTTCTCGGCACGGCGGTGAGCGGTGACACGGGGCCGACCTCGACGGTGACGCGATAGGCCGACCCGCCGACGAAGCTCCGGGCGTCGCCACCAGCGACCACGGCGACGTGCAACGGCTGGGGTCCCATGGGCGCTACGAACACGTCAACGTCCTCGCGCGCGCCCGCGCGCGCTGAATCAAAACGGTTGATTTCCTTCCCTACGCCGTTCACCAGTGCGATGGCGAGATCCTGATTGGGCGGCGTCTCCAGCGCGATCCGCAACAAACGACCCTTCTTGGGCAGCAGTGGCAGCACGTACAAGTCACGGTCGCTGGAAGCCGAGATGATGCCGCGCCGCGCTTCACCGCTGTTGACCGGTTGCGCGTCCTCTGGACGGTCGTTTGGCTCCTTCTCCATATCGGGCTCCGCGTCGCGAGCACGAATGGAGATGTGGTAGGGCGCTCCGGGAGCGGACCGTGCGGGAATCCCCTGCGTCCACAGCTCGCGAACCGACAGGAAGAGCTCGTCGCCGCGCCATTGCAGATTCTGGATGGACTCAGCTTCGCTTGCGCGGCCCGCGTTGGATCGGGCCACCAGCTGGCCTCGGATGTCGTGCGCCTCTAGCACCAGGTCGAGCCCAGGTACCGCGCTGACATCGATGTCCAGCACCTGCCCCACCGGTCCGTCGTGCCGCACATTGAAGAAGTCCTCATCGGCCCGCCGTCCCGCCGCCGGCAATCCGATCGTCCCGGTGAGCTTCTGGTAGGTGTAGAGCTCCGTGGCGTCCGACGGCCGGTCGTTGGGCTCCTCCTCGTTGATCTCATTGCGCGCGAAGGCGTCGGTTCCGAAGAACGTGTAGGCCGCAGCGGCCGCACCCGCTACGAGTGCGAACGCGAGCAACACGGACAGCGTACCTCGCAGCCGCAGGTTGCTCTCGTACCGGTCCCAATCCGCCCGGGTGGTGACGTCCTCCACCGGGAGGTCGCCCAAGCCCGCTTGGAACCATGGCGTCGCCGTCGCGTCCAGGCCCGGCTTGGACTCCGTGAGGTCCACGGGAGCCGTCTCGCCGGCGGCGACTGCAGCCAGGGCCCGGCGCAGCGCATCCACGCTGGCGTAGCGGTCGCCCGGCTCCTTGGCCATGGCCCGTTGAATGACCGCGTCGATGGGCAGGAGATCGGTGCGGTCCGGCAAGCGCTCCCGAAGCACGGGAACGGGTTGGTTCACGTGCGCTGACAGGATCGCGATGGGCGTGCGGGCTGCGTAGGGAGGATCTCCCGTCACCAGCTTGTACATCAGCGCCCCGAGACTGTAGATGTCGCTGGCGGTGGTGATCACGCCGCCCGAGACCTGCTCGGGGCTCATGTAGTAGGGAGTGCCAATCAGGCTTCCCTGCAGCGTCTGGGCGGCCAGCTCCTCGCGCTCGGCGAGCTTGGCGAGACCAAAGTCCAGAACCTTCACCATCTCCTTCCCCGCACGAGGCGCGCAGACGAAGATGTTCTCGGGCTTCAGGTCCCGGTGGATCACGCCCGCTGCGTGGGCCTCGGACAGCGAGCGACACACCTGGCGGACCGTGTCGGCACAGCGCTCGACGGACAGCGGGCCGAGCTCGGCCAGCAATCCGCCGAGGTCTCTGCCCCGCAGGTACTCCATCACGATGTAGACCAGGCCATCGGATTGGCCGTAGTCGAAGACCTGCACCGTGTGCTCACTGGCGAGCCGGCTGACCGCCCTCGCCTCGCGGTTGAACCGCCGGATCATCGACTCGTCGCGGCTCAGGTCACCGTGAAGCAGCTTGAGGGCCATCACCTTGCCCATGCGCACGTGCTCGACCTTGTAGACAGATCCCATTCCGCCGCTGCCAATCTTGGCCAGCAGCCGGTAGCGATCGCCCACGACGGCGCCCACCAATGGGTCCCGTCGCGCCCCGCCCACAGAGCTGCTCAGCAGATCGTGACCGCAAAAACCGCAGAAGCTGTGTTCGGGGGGATTCTGGGCACCGCAGCGCACGCATTTGTGGCCGCTACCGTCGTCCGCAGGCTCGGGCGAAGGGGCACCGCGCGCGATCTCTCGCGTGGTGTTCGGCATGGCGTCGCCCGATTCCATCGCCGCCAACTATACCGCTCAAAGACCCTAAAGTCCCGAACGCGCCACTCCGATAGGCACCAGTAGCCAGCCCATGGATGGGTCGGCACCTCAGGTTCGACCTGCACGGAGTGCCCGATGAGCCAGCAATACCCCGTCAAGGGGCCCGGAATCGTCTCAGACTCGCAACCGCTGTCGCTCCTCTATGTGGACGACGACACGACCCTGTGCCAGGCGTTCAGGCACGTCGCCCGCGACGCCGGATTCGACGTGACCGCGGTCAACTCGCCGACGCAGGCGTCGCGCTACCTCATGGGGCGCTCGTACGATGTGGTGGCGGTGGACTACCGAATGCCGGGTATGACGGGTATCCAGCTCCTCGAGAGCGTGGGAGACCGGCTCCGCGACAGCTACAAGCTGATGGTCACGGGCATGTGCGACTTTGAGACCGTGCACGCCGCGATCAACCGCGCTGGCGTGCACCGGTATGTCACCAAGCCCTGGAATGTGGACGAGCTGCTGGCGGTCCTTCGGGATGCCGCCGCCCATGCCCGGCTGGTGCGGGAGAACCGCGTTCTCCACGCCCGGCTCAGGGAGCAGAACGTGGAGCTCGCCGCGGTCAATCGCCACCTCGACCAGCTCGCCCGTGAGCGCACGCTGGACGTTCTCAACGCCTTGGTCGCCGCACTCGACTACCGCGACACCGAGACCCAATGGCACTCGCGTCGCGTCGCGCTGTTTGCCCGGATGATCGGCAGCCAGCTGGGGCTGTCCGGTGACGCCCTGCAGGATGTCGAGCTCGGCGCCCTGCTTCACGACGTGGGCAAGATCGGGATCAGCGACACGATCTTGATGAAGCCCGGCAAGCTGACCGAGGACGAGTGGGAGGTCATGCGCAAGCATCCCCAGCTCGGCCACGATCTCCTGGCTGGAATCGACTTCCTGGAGAAGGCGCGAAACATCGTACTCCACCACCACGAGCGGTGGGAGGGTGGCGGCTACCCGCACAACATCTCCGGACGGGAGATCTGCCTCGGCGCCCGAATCTTCGCCGTCTGCGACACCCTGGACGCCATCACGTCCGACCGCCCTTACCGCAAAGCCAGGTCCTTCGAGGTCGCCGCCGACGAGATCATTCGCGTCAGTGGTAGCCAGTTTGACCCGGAGATCGTGCAGGCCTTCATGGGCATCGGAGATCGGTGGCAGCACGCCATCCGCATCGGCCACGAGCACGAGGACAGCCCCTGCCCCGAGCCCATCGACTCGGTCGTAGCCCGCTCCATCGACGTGCTCCCCGAGCTTGGCGAGGCCTACGCCTGGATGTCGGCAGCCCACCGCTGGAACCGCGTTCCCGGCATCTGAAGCGACATTCTGACCTTCTTTTCACCCTCCACCCCAAACAAACTCGCTTGGGGTGGGGGGTGTCGGTTATTGTGTCCCTGTCGTCGGGGGGACGCCAAGGTTGGACCCCCCTGGGAGGCTCCGCACCCCGCGGGGCAACGAGGAGGAAGACTCAGGCGTGGCCAAACCCGTCCTGTTCGGCAAGTTCTGCCTGCTGGAGCGGATCAGCGTTGGCGGTATGGCCGAGGTCTTCCGAGCCAAGCCGCTCGACGCCCCGAACTTCGACAAGTTTCTCGCGGTGAAGCGAATTCTTCCGAACCTCGCCGAGGACGAAGAGTTCATCTCCATGTTCATCGACGAGGCGAAGATCTCGGTGCAGCTCCAGCACCGGAACATCTGCCAGATCTACGAGCTGGGGCGGCTGCACGACTCTCACTACATTGTGATGGAGTTCATCAGCGGCCGCGACATCCTCGCGATCCAGAACCGCATGCGCCGAGAGCGCAAGATCATGAGCGTAGGCCAGGCCATCTACCTGTGCCGACAGATCGCGGCGGGGCTCGACGCTGCACACAAGAAGTGCGGCCCGGACGGCAAACCGCTCAACATCATCCACCGCGACATCTCACCGCAGAACATCCTGGTCAGCTACACCGGGGAGGTGAAGGTCATCGATTTCGGGATCGCCAAGGCGGCGACCCGCTCCAACAAGACCCAGGTCGGCGTCCTCAAGGGCAAGTTCGGCTACATGTCGCCGGAACAGGTGCGCGGGTTCCCGCTGGACCGACGCAGCGACATCTTCGCCCTGGGCACGTTGCTCCACGAAATGCTGACCTGCCGGCGCCTCTTCTACGGAGAGTCGGACTTCGCGACGCTCGAGAAGGTCCGCAAAGTCGACATCCAGCCCCCGAGCAAACACAACCCCAACGTCCCACCCGAGATCGACCGTATCGTCATGCGGGCCCTCGCCGCCGACGCGGAGAACCGCTACCCGTGGTGCTCCGATCTCATGGACGACATCGACGCCTTCCTGGCCAAGCTGCGCCCGCCCTACACGGAGCGCACCCTGGAAGACTGGATGCAGCGCACCTTCGCCGAGGAGCTCGAAGGCGAGCGCCACAAACGGCAGGAGTTCGCCCAGTTCCAGACCGAGGAACACGTCCGCGACCACAACGAGAAGCTGCGGCAGGAGCTCGTCGAGAGAATGGGCCTGAGCCCTGATTTCGACGGGGTCGACAAAGACCAGATCAACAAACAGTCCACCATGATCTGGGACAGCGCCGCAGGGCTTCCCGGCGCCGATATGGCCCCCACGGAAGAGGCAACCGTCCAGGACGCGCCCAAGACCATGATTGTGGACGGGGCCGGCGGGCTGCTCGCACCGCCGCAGGCCGCGCCAGTCGCCTACGTGCCTCCCAGCATGGCCCACCTCTACGCCAACCAGCTTCCGCAGACACACGGGAGTCGCGGCGGTGGTATGGGCAAGATTGGTGTACTGCTCGTCG